>CANHRS010000001.1 GCA_947463445.1 Flavobacteriia bacterium
GGTAGATCAAAAATTCTATTTGGCATTGTTTAATGAAGTATATATTAAACAATTCGAACAAAATCAACTAGATAGTGCAATTTACTACTATACAAGTGCAATTGAACTACAACCTAAATTTGTTAAGGGTTGGCATAATCTAGGATTATGTTATGCTTCTCAGGGGAGAAAACCGGAAGCATTAAATGCTTTTGCAACTGCCTTAAAGCACAACCCTAAGTTTGAAATTTCACGTATCGAAGCCAATAAATTAAAATGAATTCACAATCTAAAATAACACAACTTATTGGAGATCTTGCAATTCCCTTAATCGGTTATTATTTCTGGGGTTGGAATATGTTATTTATCTTATTTTTCTACATTTTGGATGTAGGAGTTTCTACCACATTTACTTTTGTAAAAACGAAATCTATCAACAAATTTCACCAAACCAACTATTATCCTTGGAAACACATCTTACTTATATTACTTGGATATTTACTTACATTTTACTTAGTCTATTTTTTGATCCAAAACATTAGTCCTAAAGTCAATATTTACCATGAAATTCTTCGCTTTCTTCTGATCAAAGACATGGGATTACCACAAATGGTTCTGCTGCTCCCGTTACTTATAGTTGGAGGTTATATGCAATACAAAATTTCGTTTTTAGTCACCCGTGCTTTCGAAACCACCAAAATTGATTCCTTGTGGCACGAACATGTAAAAGTGTTTTTATTGATCGTTGGCGTTATCGCATTGTTATTAGGACTATCAAATTGGATTGTATTTCCAGCATGGGTGTATGTTTGGGGTATGGTGTTGGGAAGTTCTGGGTATCGGTACTATGTGAGATAAGAGTGACGAAGTGACGAGTAATGGAAGATTATAAATTTGCAGATTACAGATTGGAAGATTTTAACTTTTTAGCTATAGTTTAAACAATTGTTTTACAAAATTATACAATTATAAAAGATTGTATTTATACGCTATTTTCTCTTAAAAATTAATCATCGAATAATTATCATCTATTTTTGTGTATTCAAAAAGATACATATTTGATGATAAAAATAGATTTTGATGACACTTATGATTTATATGAATGTGGTGAGAATTTATCTTTCATTACATTTTTTACAACACTTTTTGACAATTCAAAATTGTTATTAAAAGTAATAATTGCTCCATTAAATAATCCTTTACTTCCGAATGTGTTCAATTTATCTTTTGGTCCAATGATGGAAAATGGAGATATAAATGACACTATCAAAATAAAACACAAAAACATCAACAAAGTATTTTCAACCATTATTTTTTATGCACTCACTTTTATAAAAAACAATGAAAGCATATCTATTGGAGTGGATGGTTCAAATGATGCTAGAGCATACTTATACCATCGTATGTTTATATCAAATAAAGATTATTTAAAGGAATATTTTGATACAATAGGAGTTGATTGGTATGTTAGACTATTGCGTAATAATGAAATTGAATGTGACGCTACAGGTTATGCATTTTTCAAGCCTAAACCTGAACCATTTGACTATATAAGAAAATCAACAGATTTATACCGTTATTATATTTTTAAATAAATTTTAGTGTTTGAAAAAATTCCTTTAAATTTGATATATGACTTCTGCTATTCAACAAAAAATCGATGATTTAATTAAACGTTCTAAAGTAAATGGAACGGAATGTAGAAATAATGATATTAACAAAAGAATTACTAATGATAGTCTTTTGAAAGTCATTCGTAATAAAAAAGAAGCTGATTTATTTTTAGCTGAATTAGATGCTGCTTTTAAACTTGCTAAATCCGTTTAGGATTCATTTCACCCTTTCTTAACCCTCACCAAATTCCCATAAAACAACTCTTTTCCAAGTTTTGTTTTACCCCATAATTCATTTGCTTCGATGTTGCGTTTGTCGAAAAACTTAGTTGTTTCACGAACTACATCTTGTAAGGTAATTTTAGGTGAATAGGTGTTTAAAATCAACGTTCCGTTGTCTGAAAGTAGTTGATAAGCAGTTTCCAAAAGGGCAGGTAATTTTTGTTCTAGGATCCATTTTTCTCCTTTTGCGCCAAATCCAAAAGCTGGAGGATCCATTAATATCACATCGTATTTTTTAGCCCGTTTAACTTCCTTTTGCGCAAAGGTTAAGGCATCTTCATGCATCCAACGAATATCCGAAAGTTGGTTGAGTTCCATGTTTTCCTTCGCCCAATGAATTAATTGCTTTACGGAATCTACGTGGGTAACAGCTGCACCTGTATTTCGTGCAACCACCGAGGCTATTCCTGTGTATGCGAAAAGGTTTAAGAAGGACTTAGAAGGGTCTAAATTAGACGAAAGAAAATCCCAATTAATCACTTGTTCTGGAAAAATACCGACATGTTTAAAGGAAGTTAGTTCTAATTTGAACTGCAAGTCTTTGTATGCAATGTTCCAACTATCGTTTTCAAGCGTATTTCTTCGCTTCCATAAACCTTTAGTCGTTGATTTCTCAATAAATGCGCAATCGGCTTTTTTCTCCCATTCTACAAAGGTGGTATCCGATTTGAAATACGCTTGTAACTCAGGTCGAATGGTGGTTACAGCACCAAAACGCTCCAATTTCTTTCCACCACCAGCATCTAGTAGTTCGTAGGAATCCCACGCTTGGGTGAAAAGTTTGGTAGCTATTGACACCATTTATTTCTTAGCACGAGGCATTTTCTGACGACCTTTCGTCATCTGAGCCATACGCATTTGATTTTTAGAAGGAACGGCAGAAGAAAGTTGCCCTTTCATCATCGAAATTTGCTCTTTCAAAATTCCGTTTTCATCCATTTTCTTTGCTTCATTTAACAAAGTGGTTGCTTCTTGTTTTCTTCCTGTTTGTGCGCAAATACCAGATAAATGTAAACGAGCAACCGCATTGTCTTGTTTCGTTCTTAATCCCATTTGAATGGCTTGACGTAACATTTGTTCTGTTTTCGCAAAACCTAATTCTTGTGTACCTAACATCGCTTTTAAATACAACACATACGCATGTTGTTTTTTAGGTAATAAGTCTGGACGTGAAATTTTGTTTAAGTATCCATGTGCTTTTTCATGGTTTCCAACTCGCATTTGGTTTAAGGCTAAAATCATGTATTGATTTCGGAAGAACGACAATATAATTAATGCAGAAACAAAAATCATAACGATACCCCATCCCCAGTGACCTGTAGCAAAGGAATACACTAATAAAAACAGAGAAAATGCTGAAAGTATACAGCGAATTACAAAACCTAACATAGAAATATAGAATTAATCAATAGTGGCAATACATTTCAATTCAATCGCGATTGGCGTTGGTAATGAATTGATTTCGCAAGTAGTACGACAAGGTAAATTATCCTTGAAATACTCAGCGTATAAACGGTTATATGTGTGGAAATCACGTTTCATATTTACCAAGAAAACAGTAACATCTACTAAATTTTCCCAGCTAGAACCAGACTCTTCAAGTATCACACGTACATTATCAAAAACGCTTCGGCATTGTGCTTCAAAATCAAACTCTAAAAAGTTTCCATTTTTATCCAATTTCAATCCTGGAACTTCAGAATCTGTTGCGTCTGAACCTGCAGTTCGAGGTCCAACCCCAGATAAAAACAATAAGTTACCTACGCGTCGTGCGTGAGGATATAAACCAACTGGTTTTGGTGCTTTGCTAGTGGAAATACGTGAATTATCAGACATGAGTACTATTTTGATGTGCAAATATAAGAAATCTATTCCCAAATACTTTCAATCACTTCCAAGGAATTTGTGGGATTAAAATTAGGAATGTGGTGCTTGAAATACGTCAAAAGTAATTGTAAGACTTGCTTTCGAATATCTTTTGGAATGACAAATTGTAATAACACATCTTTTGGCAGTGCTAAAAGGGAACCTAATACATCGACATCTAGTCCTGATTTATAGCTAAAATTAGAGGGGATATAGGGAAGAAACTCTCCATTCTCTACATCGAAATAAGGTGTATTATCTTCTGTTTTTAAAGGATAAAACCCTAGTTGTTGTGAAACTTCTAACATCCAATAGATCGGATAATTTGCCAGAGTATCATTTGCATCTAACCAGGCTAATTCTTCTTCTAAAAAAGTATACAGATGTTTATCTATCACCCCCTCATGTAACACGTTTGCTAAAATTTCTACTTGAAAAAAAACAACGGTAGATTTTACGGGGTCAAAAGGTATAGTAGCAAACGATTGATATAAGGTAGCATCCGTCATTTTAGCGAGTTGACTTTCCTCTTTTTGATAATAGGAAAACTCGATGGGCGACAGAGGCAATAATACAACCCCCTTCTTTTTTTTAGCCCCTTGAAATAAAAACGATTTTAAGCCTTCATTTTCGGTAAAACAGTGGACGATGAGACTGGTTTCGGAATAGGAAAAGCGTTGGATAATAAGTCCCCTTGCAGTTTTCTTCATGTTGTTGACTTCTATATATTGCTTTTTCTTCGTTCAACTGCAAAATTAATTTATCACTACAAACTCCCCTACCTTTCTTCCTTCCCCTTCATTTGGAGCGGTCCATATAAAATATACGCCTGCTTTAACACGTTCACCACTTAAGGTTTTACAATCCCAATGCGCTGTTCCGCCATTGGAGGTGGTTTTATAGACCAAATTACCTCCCGCATCTGTAAAACGCACATCGGAATCGTAAGCAATCCCTTGTATAGTAACACCATAGCTATTCTCCGGTTTTAAAGGATTCGGAAAGACCAAAGTGTTTTCATAGGTATTATCTCCTTCTGTTGCATCCGTTCTGAATGAAACCAAACCTTCTTCAGTAATTATAAACAATTCACCCGTTTGATGATTTAACTTCAAGTCTAAGATAGCATTTGAAATCAGTGGACTATTTTCTTTGTTATAACTTGCAAGAATTTCAGAACCATCCGGAGAAAGTAAAAATAAACCTGCACTTGCGGTAGCGATCCATTTTCGGTTTCCACCATCCACTTCAATATCGGTAATCGCAGTTTTACCTAACATGAATTCTACATTCCCTTCAAAACGCAATTTAATGCGTTGTGCAGCAAATGAGGTTGTTTGATTTGAGAGAATAGAACTAGCATTATACAAAATACAGAATCCATTGTCTGTTCCTATCCATAACTGATTATTAAAATCCATAGCTAGAGCTGTCACTTCTTTAGAAGGTAGAGCACCACTTGTTAATCCATCATTTACCAACTTATATACATCATCCGATGGATCATCCAAAGTTCCTCCATCTGAAAAACCTACAATACCAGTCCCATATACCGTAAACCATTTATTATCCTTATTATCAATAATCAATTTTGGATTAAATACTTTTTTAGTTGCCCCACCTGTTTCAAACACATACCATTGTCCTGATTTACTCAACATTTTCAAAGGGTTATCTGTATAGGAATTCAACATCCATAAATTTTCATTCTTGTCATATTTTAAATCTGATATACATGTCCAACCATTATCACCCAAAGCAAACTTTTCAATCGCGGAATTTGTAAAATCATAGGTTGTATCTATTTGATTTCCAAAACTCATTATGGACAATGGTACTTCTGAGAAAGAACCGAAGGCTATTTGATTCGTGTTGATTGGGTTAATTGCAACAGAGGACACATCCCAAATATTTTTATTCAACCAGCGTTTTTGATTCCATGGGTTAAACATTTTCCAAGTGTCATTTTCATAGCTGTAAGCCCCTGTTTTATTAAAAGCAATAGATGCTTTTTGTAAAATTCCACCCGAAAAAGCCATCTTACCTTTTTGGCAATCAGCAGTAAAAAAGCTCCGTTTGGCAGGGCCTACCATTGGAATACGCTTGTTGAGGTAATTATGTTTCCATTGTATCAATCCATTTTCATTGTCTGCAACCCAATAATAATCCGCACCAAATGCAATTTTTTGGGGTCTTGCGGAAGAAGTAAACACATATTGATATAAGGTTTCCGTGCGCTTAAATGAGGCGTCGTAAAAACAAACATTATTATAGATACAAACAGTAAAATTAAAATTAGTAGATTGAATAGCAGTTATTTCTACATCTATTGAAAATAAGGTACTATTCATTTCCGTTAATTTATCCTTCGATAAACAGAAAATAGAATCTTTACCATACATAGGATGAAGTGATGCTATATATATTTCATCTCTAAACGTGGTTATTAACTTAAAATTAGAAGTATCTCTCTTCTTAACACGTTGATCTATTGTCCAATTGGATGGATTAGCAATTAAGGGATGTTTCGATGCAATCACAAATAAATTTGTATCACTCAACACATAGATTGAGTCTTTATGAAAAGTAAAATCGTTTAATTTTCTTCCATTTAGCGGAGGATAATACGTGTCAAGCACCTCCATACGCACAGGATCGATTTTTAGAATTCCAAACTGCGTTGCTGCATATAAATATTTGCCTTTGGAAATAAATTTGACAATCTTTTTATCTCCCATTATACTAGCCAATTTTAGCGAAGGGAAATTATATATCGTAGATCCATCCAATTTGTCCATATTTCCATTGGCATAGCCAATCCAAAAAGCTTTGGAGGTAGAATCATATACAACACTGGTAACCAGCACTTCCGAAAGATGATTAATTTTATTCCATTCGGTTGTTTCATTGTGGGCAAAATCATATTCCAGCACTCCATTTTCAAATGCTGCCAATACTTTGTTGTTTCCAAAACACACATCGAACGCGTTTGCTGCATTAACATGCAAGCGCCACTGACCAGTAGCAATTTGAGCAGAAAAGTTTGTTATAGTCAATAACAGTGTGAGCGTAAATAATGTTTTCATACTAATTTACAATACGGTTCAAAAACGAATGCGAATCAAATTTATTTTAAATTTTTTGCATTGTACTATATTAACGAATTTATTTACCTTTGCCTAAGCAAAAACATCCTGCTTTTAGAAACAACCGATGATAATCGATAGTTTAAAGCAAAAAAAGCTCCGTGGCGCATCCCGATAGCTATCGGGAGTAAAGCGAAGTAGATAATGGCTCCGTGGCGCAATTGTATAGCGCATCAGATTTCGGCTCTGAGGGTTGGGGGTTAGAATCCCTCCGGGGTCACAAAATTGGGGGTTAGTCCCGAAAGCTTTCGGGACCCTCCGGGGTCACGATTATGAATCCCATTTAATTGTTAATCAGTTAGATGGGATTTTTATTATAGACACAATCTACAAAAAAGTGTTTTTTTTAAAAAAAAATTACCTCATCAATCAATTCACATACTTTTAATTGATTTAAGCAAATTTAATTTCTGAAATACAAGTTAATATTTTTAAAATAAATGCATTATGCGCATTCCTTTTACTTATGTTTGTAGGATAATAAAATGAAAAAATGAAAATAATAATATTTCTTCTGTGTTTTGTTTCAATTGTATCGAAATTAAATGCACAAAATAATTTTGAATATAATTTTCTTGGTCGGGAATATTTGCATTACAAAGGGGTGCAATTTAAACTTAATGTAAATGAATATTTCGGATTAGAATATTCTTTTTATTCAGACATTATAGAATGTCAATTATCATACAATAAAAATGTAAAATACCAAGACCCTAATATGGTGGGGGCTACGCTCAAAGATTCGTTAGTTAATAAAGTTTATCTTGTTGAAAAAATAATTGATTATAATGGTAATGAATTATCAGATAAAACCGTTAATTACAGTAGTACAAATCCAATATTAGTGTTAAAAGATTTACACAATGGAGAAATAATATTCTATAAATACAATAAAGATATATCTATAGAATTTCCTTTCTTAACATCTAAAATAATCTACCCTAACAATTTTTTCTGTTCAAAAATTGAAAAAGAAATAGATGAATTTACCAATGAAATCAAATTTAGCACACCAACATTGAGTGATGGAGAAATCTCACCTGTGTCAATATTAAAGATTATATCGAAGGGTAAAACAATTTATTATTTATCATTAAGAACACAAGGTAGTACTATCAATATAAATAAAACAGGTGTAATTATTTTATTCCAAGATGGAACAAAATGGTCAAAAGACGCTAAAATAGACGCAGATGCTGGTAGAAATGGATTTGATTATTCAGCATTTATTACATTAAATCCAAATGACCTTGCCATTTTCTCATCAAAGAAAATTAAAAAATTCAGACTTTATATTTATGATCAAGAAATAAGTCCTCGAAATGCTGATCTTTTTAAATATTATGTAGATTGTATTAAAACGATAAAATAAAATTGATTATTATAGATTTATCACTTACCCTTCAAATCCATTGCTTTTAGCGTATTAATCATCAACGACGCAATTGTCATTGGACCAACACCACCTGGAACAGGAGAAATATACGCACATTTTGGTGCAACCTCCTCAAATTTAACATCCCCAGCTAATCTCCAGCCACTTTTTTTCGTTGCGTCTTCGATGCGCGAAGTACCTACATCAATAACTACTGCTCCTGGTTTAATCATGTCGGCAGTTACAAATTCTGGTTGACCAAGTGCAGCGATTAAGATATCTGCGGTTAAACAGATATCGCGCAGGTTTTGTGTATGCGAATGTGTTAGTGTTACTGTACAATTTCCTGGATTTGTATTTCGGGTAAGCATAATGCTTAATGGTGTACCAACAATGTTCGAGCGACCAATAATGACACAATGTTTCCCTTCTGTTTGGATGCCATTTCTGTGCATTAACTCCAAGATACCAGCAGGCGTTGCAGATAAAAATCCTGGTAAATTAAGCACCATATTCCCAACATTAAATGGATGAAAACCATCTACATCTTTTTTCGGATCAATGGCTAAGGTTACTTTCATCTCATCAATATGCGCAGGAAGCGGTAACTGAACAATAAATCCATCGATACTAGTATCTTCATTTAATTGATGTACACGACGCAATAACGTTTCTTCTGAAACAGAATCATCATATCGAATCAAGGTGCTTTCAAATCCACATTCCTCACATGCTTTTACTTTAGCCGCAACATACGTCATGGAACCACCATCCGTACCAACTAAAATGGCAGCAAGATGCGGTATTTTTTTTCCTGCAGCCTTTCTGTCTTTTACTGCTTGTGCAAGTTCTTGCTTAATCGCAATGGCTGTAGCTTTTCCGTCGAGTAGTTTCATGTGGGTCCGTTTTCTGGCGCAAAGATACGATTTTAAGTGGGGTAACACATTCAATTTTATCGTATTTTTGTTAATCAATAACTACCTACATGTTCCAAAAACTAACCATCCATTTTTTAAAACTACTGCTTTTTTGGATATTACTATTTGATTTTCAACGTATCACTTTTTCCTTATTTCATTGGAGAAAATTTCAAAGTTCTACTTTTTTTGAGTGGCTTCAATCGTTTGTATTTTCGATACGTCTAGACCTTGGAATGGCAGGTGCTTTATGTATTTTACCAATGCTGTTTTTGAGTCTAAAGCTAATTTCCAATAAGCGTTGGATTTCTCGTACTTTTTATGCGATTCTTGTTTTTGAAATT
This sequence comes from Flavobacteriia bacterium, assembly GCA_947463445.1. Classification (GTDB taxonomy): domain Bacteria; phylum Bacteroidota; class Bacteroidia; order Flavobacteriales_D; family Crocinitomicaceae; genus CANHVK01. Next base: position 9,523 of record CANHRS010000001.1, read on the forward strand.
AGTATTGTCTGCCTGATTCACAGTGGAGAAATCAATGTATACGATGAATGGAACCACAAACTTACATCCCGTGTATTTAAACATTTAGCAAACCCGGACGAAGTATTTCGAACAGCTGCATGGAGCAATACTTTTTGGTATGTTTTCTTTTTTGCGCTAGAAGTTTTTGTAGCATGGAAAGGAATGCGTTGGTTATTCAATCTCGAACCACTGCGAATTCCAAGACATTGGGCAATTCGCTCCTTGGTATTTCTAGGATCTTTTATCCTTTTTGGAGGAACTAGTTTCGTTTTATTGCGTGGCGGTTTCCAACAGATTCCATTGAATATCAATACCGCGATTTATTCGACTAATCCATTGAACAACGACTTGTCCATCAATTCCACCTACAATTTTGCGAAAAGCTATTTATTATACAACCGTTCCGATATCGATATATTCCTGCCTAAAATGGATACCGTCGTTTCCAAACAATTAGTAAAAAAACTCTACGACTACCCAAAACAGCACACTAATTATTTCCTTACAACACAAAAACCAAACATAGTATTTGTAGTATTAGAAGGTTGGTCTGCCAATGCTATGGGATGTTTAAGCGAAACAAAACGAGCTACACCAAATTTTGATAAACTTGCTTCAGAAGGCTTATTATTTACGAATATACTTGCAGCAAGTGGAACTTCCGAAATTGGCAACTCTACTATTTTTAGTGGCTTTCCGGCAATTCCAGAAGTTTCTATCACGATGCAACCAGAAAAACATCGAAAAGTAAGAAGCATCAACCAAGATTTAAAAGAAAGCGGCTATTCGAGTTCCTACCTTTTTGGAGGAGATTTAAAATATGGAAATATTGGAGGATATTTACTAGACCATGGTTTTGATAACGTAATAGACGAAAACAATTTACCCGACATCCCGCGCGGAAAATTGAACTACTATGATCCAGATGTGTACCGTTTTTTCCTAGACGAAATCAAACAAGCAAAACAACCATTCTTACAATGTGTTTTTACAGGAAGCTCGCACTCACCCTACGACCATCCAGGAAGATCCATTCATACATTCGATGGTCCTGAAGCAGATTATATGAATGCGCTTATTTATTGTGATAAAGCGATTGGAAAATTCATACAATCCTGTAAAAAATTACCAAGTTATAAAAACACCTTATTTGTTTTTGTTGCAGATCACGGTCACGGAACCCCAGCTTATGAAAGTACACAAGTGAGTCCATACTTTAGAATCCCATTACTTTTTTGGGGAGAAGTAATTAAACCCGAATATAAACATAAGAAAATAAATACCTTAGGGTCTCAAACTGATCTAGCTGCTACCCTACTCTATCAATTAGGGAAAGATCCGAAAAACTACCCATGGAGTAAAGATTTAATGAATCCAAACGTACCGGAATTTGCATTATATTCCATAAATAAAGGCTATGGATGGATGACAAGCAAAGGAAGTATGTTGTTTCAACTAGAAAGCAATATTTATATAGAAGATCTATTTAACCCTAAAGTTCGAAAAGAAGAAATCAGAAAAGGAAATGCCTTATTAAATGAGGTGTATCGTTATTACAAGAAGTTATAGACGAAAGACATAAGACACTAGAAGAAAGACGGAAAGACATAAGACATAAGATGAAAGACTATATTTTACAATTTTTCTTGATTGTCGCAAGAATGGTCTGTAATCTTTTTATCTTTATTCCTCATTTACATCCATGGAAAAGAAAATCAACATTCGCAATTTAACATTACCAGAATTACAAGCAGCATTTGTAGACATGGGAGAAAAAGCATTCCGTGCTAAACAAGTATATGAGTGGCTTTGGAAAAAAAATAGTGGGAATTTTAGCGAAATGTCTAATTTAAGTGTCGCTTTACGGGATAAATTAGAGACAACTTTTTTCATCGATAAAATTATTCTAGACGACCAACAAATAAGTTCCGACAAAACCATAAAATGTGCATTTGAAGTGGAACCAAACAAAGTAGTGGAAGGGGTGCTAATACCAACTACCTCCCGAACTACTGCATGTATCTCTTCCCAAGTTGGGTGTAGTTTAGCATGTACGTTTTGTGCTACTGGTAAACTTAAATTATTACGTAACCTGACAGCAGGGGAAATTGTAGACCAAGTTGTCTATCTCAAAAATCAGGCGGAATCTCGGTATGGCCAAACACTCTCTAACATAGTATATATGGGCATGGGAGAGCCTTTATTGAATTACAAAAATGTGTTACGTTCCACTGAATTACTTACTTCGGAAGAAGGTTTAGGTATGTCCCCAAAACGTATTACGGTTTCTACAGCAGGCATTGCAAAAATGATTAAACAACTAGGAGATGATGAAGTTAAATTCAATTTAGCATTATCCCTGCATGCCGCAAATGATGAAAAACGAAATAAAATCATGGAAATTAATGAATCCAACAATTTAGAAACATTGAAGGAAGCGTTGATCTATTTTCATGAAAAAACGGGTACTCGTGTCACCTTCGAATACATCATCTTTAAAGACTTCAACGATACCTTGATGGACGCTAAAGAACTTGCAGAATTTTGTAAATGTGTGCCTTGTAAAATCAATATTATCGAATACAACCCAATTGACGGAGAAAACTTCCAAAAAGCAGATGAAAAAGCAACAAATGCATTTGCAGAATTCTTAGAAGCACGAAATCTAATCGTAAATATTCGTCGTAGTCGTGGTAAAGATATTGATGCTGCCTGCGGACAATTAGCAAATAAAAATAAGACGATTGCAAAAGAAGAAAGAATTTTAAAAAAATGATTCAAAGGTACATTGCTCCTAAAATTAAAGAACACCTCGCCACACACAATATACTTGTATTGTTAGGTACACGTGGTGTGCAAAAATTTGAATTGGTAGCGAGTTGTATTGAAAATCAAGAAGACATTTTAACCATAGATGCCTCGAAGAAAAAAGTACGAAAAGAAATAGAAGCCCTAAAAACAGAAGGATACCTCTCCTATTTTGGATCCAAAAAATACATTCTTATTCGCGATGCCCAATACCTAGCGAATTTGCAAGAAATAATTGAAGAAGTTCTAGATAAAAATGCGGCTATTAACCTCGTGCTACTATGTTCCTATGAACCTATTCTAGATCCCGTTCTGCGTGATGTTCTGCAAATGGAAGGATTGGAAATTCAAATCTTCCCACTACTATTCCAAGAAATCGCCAATCAACAAGGAATCGTAGAATTCGACAAACGACTAGAGCAACGCATCGTATTTGGTAATTACCCAAGTGTAGTAGCAGACCCAGAATCCGCAGAAACGTTTTTGAATCAACTCGTCAAAGATGCTATTTTCACGCAATTAAACCCGAATGAACGCATCAATAAAGGGCCAAAACTGCTGAAAATGCTACAGATTTTAGCGTTTGAAATCGGTCAGGCTATCTCCTACAACGATGTTGGTCTACGCTGTGGTTTAGATAATGAAACTGTAGAACGTTACATTGAATTATTAGAAAAAGCATTTTTGCTAAAAAAAATACCCTGTTATTTTAACAACAACACCTACGAATTAAAGAAAACGCATACGGTTTACTTCCTGGACAATGGAATCCGAAATGCCATTATTAAAAATTTTCATGGTTTCGATTTGCGCAATGATATCGATGCTTTATGGAAAAATTGGTTGATTGCGGAACGAATTAAATGGAACGATTACAACGGATTAAAGGCAAATTACTACTTCTGGAAAACGCATACAAAACAACAGATGGACTTCATCGAAGAACGCGCAGGTAAATTAATGGCTTACAAGTCATTATGGGACAAGCGCAAAAAACCGAAATTTCCAGCAAGTTTTAAAAAATACTACCCAGAGGCAGGTTTATTTGCCTTAAATAGAACTACATACTGGGGATTTTTAAGTAAAAAATAAATATATCACTATGAAATAGCAGCAGGTACAGTTTTTTGTAAAAATGGCTTGTTGAAATCATTTTAAAAGTATAATTATTCAATAATCTAAATTTTTTACCTTTACACTACTTCATAAAAGCACTAAAAGTATGTCAAAATTTGATACCAAAGAAGAATTATTAGTTTCTATTCAATTGTTATTTAACAATTTAAAAATCGGAAAACTAAGCGAAGAGGATATGGAAACATTGGTAAATAGCACCCGCGAATTACACGAACGCGCACTCATTCTTCGATACAAAGCATACGAACATAAAATTTATGGAGAATCTGCTAGCGAAATAAACGATGTTGTACTTCCAGAAGCTGTGCATGAACACCTATTAGTGGAACCAGAAATTCCAAGTTTCGAAGCGGAAATAACAGAAGTTGTCGCAGAACCAAAGCACGTAGATACACCTTCTTTTGATATGTCATTCTCGTTGTTTGACCAATTAGAAGAAACACAAAAAGAAGAAGAAGTAATACTACCAACCGAAACTAGCTCTAAAGCACTAGAACCTGAAATAGATAATTTCACCGTTTCGGAAGCTTTAGAAAATGTGGAAATAATTGCTACCCCAGAAACAATTATACCTACTACAGAAACTGCTTCCGCTCCAAAAGACATGTTCGACAAAATGCTAGATCAAGATAATTCACTTGGTGCAAAATTAATGTTCTCCAAAATTGAGTCGCTACAAACGGCTTTTGGATTAAACGAAAAACTGCAAATTATTCGAGAATTATTTAAAGGTTCTAGCGAAGATTATACACAAGCAATTCAAATATTGGATGTTCAACCAAATTTCGAACAAGCAAAAACAATACTTAGCAACTTTACCTTAGAATATGCTTGGGAATTAGATACACCAATTACAATTGAATTCGTTCAAAAAATTGCGCGTAGATATGCATAAATGGTGTGTTACATTTTGTTTCCTACTTCTAATTCAGGCTCTATTTGCACAATTAGAAGAAGCAAAAAGAATCACACAACACTTATGTTCTAAAGAACTCCTTGGAAGAGGATATGTCAGCCATGGCGACTCCCTTGCTGCACGTTTTATAGAAAACGAATTTTCAAAAATAGGACTAAACTACATCCAAAATCAAACATCTTACTTTCAGTCTTTTGCACATAATGTAGTCACATTTCCAGGTGAAATGTCTGTAGTACTAAATACGGACACCCTAGTACCTGGAATAGACTTTATGGTAGATCCAAATTCTGGATCAAGTAATGAACTATGGAATTATCGTATTTTAACTATCGAGGAATTATTTGATGTAGAATTAAAAAACAGATTCCAAGATTCCAAACGAAAGATCGCTGCAAACATAAATAGTTGCATTATCGACATACGACAAATCAAAGGAGACTCTTTAAAAAAACTGCATCGTGAAATCATTCCAACATTAGCACAACAGTTACATGTATTGGTGATAACCGATGAAAAATTTACTTTTTCCGTTGGTAATGAACCTTATCCGTATAGTCTGCTTTATGTTAAAGGTTTCAAATTTAAGGATGTATCAAGCATAAAAACGCATATTCAATCCCGCTTTAAAGAAAATTACCTTTCTACAAATATCATCGGAACAATTCCTGCGGTAAAAAAGACAAAAAAAACCATTGTGATAACTGCACATTATGATCATTTAGGGAAAATGGGTAAAAATACGTTCTTTCCTGGCGCTAATGACAATGCTTCTGGAGTGGCTATGCTTCTGGAATTTGCGCGGCATTATTCCAAAAATCCAACAAAATATAACCTAGTTTTTATTGCTTTTGCTGGAGAAGAAGCTGGTTTAATCGGATCGTCTTATTTTGTACAATATCCTTGGATAAAACTGGAAGACATACATTTCTTATTGAATCTGGATATCATGGGAAGCGGAGAAGAAGGAATCACCGTGGTAAATGCAACAAAACATCCTGAATCATTTCAAAAATTGGTGGATATCAATATCCAAGAAAAATATGTCCCACAGGTTAAAGCTAGAGGTCCTGCTGCTAATTCCGATCATTACTGGTTTTCAGAACGAGGTGTTCCAGCATTTTTCATCTACACCATGGGACCTAACAAAAATTACCACGATATTTTCGACACCCATGAAAACCTAAGTTTTTCAAAGTTCATTCCGATTTCAGAATTACTCAAAAAATTCATTGGTGGATTGTAGATCTATTTTCTGGAAATTAAAATATCCTTGTACCAAAGAACAGGTATCATTTCATTGTCCCACGCAGCGTAGTCGAAGTGCTTTACTTTTTACTACCTTCTTTCTTCTTTTCTCTTTCTTCTTTTCTCTTTCAACTACCTACGCGCAATCTACATGCTTTACAAATTCGGATACGCTAAACTACAAACGAAGTATAGGAATTAATACATTATATGCAAGTGTATGGTCGAGTAGCCTAGTTATGCTAAATAATGCTTGGTATAAAGACTATCCAAAATCATCTTTTCATACCTTTAATGATGCTGGTGAATGGATGCAAATGGATAAATGTGGTCATGCCTACACGAGTTACCAGATTAGCAAATCGCTTACTTCCTTGTACCGTTGGACAGGAATGCAACCAAAAAAAGCAGTCATCGCAGGTACACTAATTACGTTAGGGTATCAAGCATCCATAGAATATTTAGATGGTCGAAGTGCTACTTGGGGATTCTCTTGGAGTGATATCGCAGCAAATACTTACGGTGGTTTACTGTTTGGTATTCAACAGTATTTTTGGGATCAACAATATATTCTTTTTAAAGAAAGTTATTCCGATAGCCCCTATGCAAAATTACGCCCAAACGTTCTTGGAAAAACCCTAGCCGAACGCTATTTAAAAGATTATAATGGACAGACATATTGGTTGAGTTTTGCGCCTAAAAATATTTTACCAAATGCTAAAATACCAAATTGGATATTACTTTCTGTTGGATATAGTGTGGATGCAAAAATAATCGGTGATAAAAACAATTATATATCATCCAATAATGAAACATATACAGCTTCTCGGGAATTTTTAGTTTCCTTGGATATAGATCTATCAAAATTGCCTATCAAACGCAAATGGATTAAAAATATACTACGTCCGATAAATGCTATAAAAATTCCTCTTCCTACGTTAAGATGGAAGAACGGAATCTGTTACGGACACGGAATGTATTTTTAGTGACGAGTTAAGTGTAAAGATCGACGTTTTTAGACTTTACAGAAATTAAATATATCCGTCACTCGTCACTCATTACTCGTCACTTACTTAGTACTTTTGGAATTCTGAAATAATCTGAATCACGTTTTGGTGCATTTTTCAATGCTTCTTCGTGCGTTAATGAATCTACCGCAATATCATCCCGAAGCACATTTACCTCATCGGACATGAAAATTAATGGCTCAACACCTTCTGTATCTACTTCAGATAATTTATCCATAAACGTAATGATACGTTCCATATCTTCTTTTATAGCTTGTTTGCCTTCTCCAGTAAATTCTAATCTTGCCAAATGAGCAATGTGATCAACCGTTTTTTCATCGATATGCATAGGATCTTATTTTTTACAAATATAATTCGAATTTCGATTTATTCTAAACTTTTAAAAACCTTTCGTTTGTTCCATTTCGATTTGCTGAGAAATGGAGTATTAATCGTTTCAAAAGCATTTAATTTCAAGTCTTCTAGTTCAGTATTAGTAACCGTAATTGCATCTATTATTGGGTGAACTACCACTTGCGCAGTTCCAGGCCGAGCAACGCTTTGCCTCACCGCTGGATCTTCGAGTAGTTCGTAATTATTCATAAAAGTAATCGGAACAATTGGGACTTGATTATTCTTTGCCAAACGAAAAGCACCATCTTTGAAAACCTGTAAAACCGGAACAAGATGTTCTTTAATTCCTCCTTCCGGAAAAATGATGATACTCCACCCTTGTTTTAATGCTTTATCTGCCGCTTCCAAAGCTTTATGGGCATTCCTACCTCCTTTATTACGATACACCGGAATGTGTAATCGTTTGAAAAATGTCTTTACCAACGGAACTTTAAGTAATTCTGCTTTTCCCAAGAACAAAAAAGGATGCTTTGGAAACAAAAGATACATAAATACAATATCTAAAAAGGAAGTATGATTTGCAATGAAAATACATGGTCCTTCAGGTACCGAAAAAGCATGCTTTGGTTTAACACGATAACCAGCTAAAAAACAAAGTAATCGACACCAAAAAACAAATAACGGAAACGCTTTCTTCTTGGTTTTATCCTGCAATAAAAACAGTAAAATCGGCACATAAAACAACAACAAGGTGACTAAAAACAATAGCACCAAATACCATTTGAAGAAAAAAGAGCAACCGTTTTTCATTTATGGTTAAAGGGTTAGCATCAACTGGCTTATTTAAACTCCCAATTATAGGTATCTAAATCCGTAACACACGCAGTCAATAAATCAATACTCGCCTGAATGTCGTCTTTGTTCGCCATTTCGATCACTTGATGTAAATGTCTTGTAGGCACAGAAACCGCTCCTGCAATAGATCCTCCTTGGGTCATACGTTGAATACCTGCTGTATCTGTTCCTCCTGCCGTTAGAATCTCAGGCTGCCATTTGATTTGATGTTTATCTGCTGTCTTTTTCATGTAATCCACCATACGGTAATCACAAATCGTAGAAGCATCCATAATCTTAATTGCAGTACCTTCTCCTAATTTCGTAATCATCTCATGTTCTGCAGCTCCCGGTAAATCAAAAGCGATTGTTGTGTCTAAACCAAATCCAAAATCTGGATTGATTTTTAACGAAGCAACATTAGCACCACGAATTCCTACCTCCTCTTGTACGGTAAATACCCCGTAAATATCGTATGGAACCTCTTTTCCTTTTAAGGTTTTGAACATCTCGATCAAAATGAAAACTGCCAAACGATTATCCAAGGATTTAGAATTCACACAATTCCCCATCTCAATAAACTCACGCTCACGTGTAATTGGATCCCCAATCGAAATATGTTTCAATACTTCTTCTTTAGATAAACCTGTATCGATAAAATAATCGGTCAATTTAGCGACTTTATTTCGTTCATCAGGCGTCATTACGTGGATTGGTTTAGATGCCATTACGCCGATAATATCTTTTTTACCGTGAATAATTACACGTTGTGCCGTCAATGTTTTTGGATCAAAACCACCTAAAGTAGTTACGCGAATAAATCCTTTGTCGTCAATGTGCGTTACCATAAATCCGATTTCATCCATATGCGCACCAATCATTACGCGCTTGTCTTCTTTCCCTTTTTTAACTGCGTAAACGTTTCCTAAATTGTCTATAGAAAATTCGTCTACATATCCTTCCAATTCTTTTAGTACCAACGCACGAACTTTTTGCTCAAATCCAGAAGTACCAGGTGTTTTACATATTTCTGCTAATAATTGAATATCTAATGCCATGTGATTTATTTTTTAGAAAGTTAAGAAATTATTTTTTTAGTCAACCACCTCTAACAACAACTTCCAAAATTCTTCCGATGATTTTACACAGCCTTGCTCAATCATTTGGTGAATTTCTTCTTCGCGTTGTTTTGTATAGGCTTTTGTATGTTTAAAAAATCCAACCTTTTTAGGATGAATAGTTAAAGCTTCATGAATAGATTCAGGAGTCTCAAAAGTCACCACATCTGTATCTGTGTCTTTTTTTTGCAAGCCAATCATCTCTATGAGATCCTTACCAAGTTTAAATACCAAACAAGCATCTTTGCTACGATGCTCTAAATAAGAAATGTTTTCATATACCCGTTGTAGCACTTGATCACTAAACAATCCTACTAAATCATTGGCTAATGCAGGTGTATCGCGATTCATGCGTTCCCATTCCTCTTTGTACACATGATTAATAATCAAAAACTGCTTTAACTCTTCTTCTAGATGTGTTAATTCTTCGGTCGTGAGCATTCTGTATTTCATAAATGGAAATTAGATGGATAAAATTAAAATATTATCTATTCGCTTGAGTGAATCTGAAACAAATTATGACGGATTTGACATAAAAAAACCGCCAACAATTAAGTTGACGGTTATCTAATAAATCTAATTTAATTGTTGCTTAGAATTTTTTAGTTAAAATGTTAACTAAATCAACTAGTGCCCAAATACCACAACCACCTCCAGTTAAGATAAATAAAATATTCCAACCAGCTGGTTTACCTTTGTACCATCTGTGCGCTGCTAAACCACCTAAAAACAATAATAATAACAAAGTAATGATGAATTCTTCATCTACAGCTGGCGCACTTGGTGTTGCTGCTTTTTTATCTGCTTTTTTGTTAAGTTTCGTGATAGACTTTTCTGTTTTTGAAACAGGATTTTCTTCCTTAGATTTTGTAACAGTTTCAATTTTTACTTCTTCTTTTTTAACTGGGAAAGAAGCATAAGCTACACCTGAAATTAGAAATGCAGCAATTGTTAAGCTTAAAATAATTTTTTTCATCGTTATAATTTTAGTTTACACAAAGATATTTTTATTTAGTTAACTAGGAAACAATACGTAAACTTTTTATTTTTTTATGCACTTTTGCAAACGTATGAAATTCATCTTTTGTTTATTTTTATTATTGCCTCTACATTTGTATTCTCAAACAACGAATACATACATTGGTTACCTTACGACAACCGCAAAAGACATTATAACCTACCAAATTGATTTTGAAATAAATGCAGATAATTCCATCCGTGGGGAATCAACAACAGATATTTACGGGAAAAATAAAACAAAATCACTCCTTAAAGGCAATTACAATTCCGACAAAAAACTATATTCTTTTAAAGAAATTAATAATACCACGACTAAATCAGCTTCCTCAAAAGACGAATTCTGTTTTATTGAATGCAACGATTTAAAACTAAAAATCCTTGCAGGCAAAGAGGTTTTAGTAGGTAAATTTACAGGTCGTTATCCCAACGGAGAATCGTGTGCAACAGGCAGCATCTATTTGACCAACAAAAATGTATTCGAAAAAGAAAAAATAAATTTTGCAACTATAGATTCATTACTTAAAAATAAACTAGAATACAAATCCATTACTTCCAAAAATGCCATTTCCATTCCATGGCAATCGAAATCGATTAATTTTTTTGTTTGGGATGGATCTAATGAAGATAATGACGTAATTTCCATTTACTTCAATGATATGGTAATCAAAGAAAATTTATCCATAAAAAATAAAAAAGAACATATTGAAATTCCATTTAAAAAAGAGGGAAAAGGAATCGTAAAAATAAAAGCTGTATCTTCAGGAAAAGAAGGTAAAAACACCGTCAACATTCTTTTTGTAGATGATACTAATTTACACCCGTATATTTCGATTTTAGAACTTGGAGAATCGATTTCTATTGAACTAAAATAAAACCATGTATAACGATAGAAAAGAAAAGGGTAGATACATTGCATTATGGTTACTATTTGTTGTCATAGCGCTTCTCTTTATTACGCTACTCTTCTTACCAAAAGACTTTTTTGACTACGGAAAACCAATATGTATTTCTGTTAATCTATTCCACCGGGAATGCTATGCATGTGGTTTAACAAGAGCAACACAACATTTGATTCATTTAGATTTTGATGGAGCAGCCAAATTCAATCGATTATCGTTTGTAGTAGTCCCTTTACTTATCTACATGATTATTTGGGAATTTTTAAAATTTAGAAAAGAGAAAAAAACGAAACAAGAATAAAACCAACGATTTGTGTTTTTTCCTAAAATAAAAAAACCGCCAACTTTTCAGCTGACGGTTTACTATATTGTCACATGGAGCCTATCGAAATCCTATAATCCCAAAAGTACTGCTAACGGATCTTTACCTCCGAATATCATTCTTTCTGGATTTTCTAACATCTCTTTCACTTTCACTAAGAAACCTACAGATTCCTTACCATCGATGATTCTATGGTCATACGAAAGCGCTACGTACATAATAGGACGAATTTCAACCTTACCATTAATTGCAACCGGACGCTCAACAATATTGTGCATACCTAAAATCGCAGATTGCGGAGGATTGATAATTGGTGTAGACAACATCGATCCAAATACACCACCATTTGTGATTGTAAATGTACCGCCTGTCATATCATCTGGTGTAATTTTTCCATCACGTGCTTTGATTGCTAAACGCTTAATTTCACGCTCAATCTCAGCTAATGTCATTTGCTCCGCGTTGCGAACTACTGGTACCATTAATCCTTTTGGTGAAGAAACAGCGATACCAACATCTGCATAATTATGGAAAATAACTTCATTTCCATCAATTTGTGCATTCACCGCTGGGAAAATATTCAATGCCTCTGTTACTGCTTTTGTAAAGAAAGACATAAATCCAAGGTTCACTTCGTGGAATTTAGCAAAACTATCTTTGTATTTCGCACGTAAATCCATGATTGGTTTCATATCCACTTCATTGAAAGTAGTCAACATCGCAGTTTCGTTTTTCACAGAAACCAAACGCTCTGCAATTTTACGACGTAACATAGACATTTTTTCACGCGATTGATCACGTGTACCACCCCAACCTTGCGCAGCATCTGCAGATATACCAGCAGACATCGCCGCTACTACATCTTGTTTCGTAATACGACCATCTTTTCCAGATGCAACAACTTTGTTCGCAGGAATATTATTTTCTGCCATAATTTTTGCAGCAGCAACAGAAGGTGTTCCACTAGCATACGATGTTTTTTCGTTTACTGGATTTGGAGAAGGTGCAGCAGCCTTATTTTCAACCGCTTTTGGTGCTTCAACAACTGGTGCATCTTCTTTTGCAACTGGAGCTACACTTCCTTCCGGACGAGCAGCAGATGTATCAATCAAACATACTACTTGACCAACTTTTACAACATCTCCCTCTTCTGCTTTCAAGGTGATAATTCCACTTTGTTCTGCAGGTAATTCTAATGTCGCTTTGTCTGAATCTACTTCAGCAATCGCTTGATCTTTTTCTACATAATCTCCATCCGATACCAACCAAGTTGCGATCTCTACTTCTGAAATCGATTCTCCTGGACTAGGTACTTTCATTTCTAATACTGACATGCTATATTCGGTTTTATAGTGTTATTGTTTTGCGTAATTACTAGCATATTGAAATAAATCATCATGCAATTTTTTCAATATACGTTTGTGTAAAGAAGAAGATCCTTCTGCAGCAGCAGCGGATGCTTGACGTGTAATACCAATCAAAGGTAAATGTCTTAATGTCATTGCTATATATCTCCATGCACCCATATTCTCTGGTTCTTCTTGCGCCCAAATTAAATTTTTAGCACTTGGATAACTTGCAACTAAATCGTCAAATTGTTGTTGTGGGAATGGATATAATTGTTCAATTCGAACAAATGCCATATTTTCAACTCCTAATTCAACCGCTTTTTCAGAAATCTCATAATAGAACTTACCGGAACAAAAAACAACAGTATCTACTTGATTTCTATTTGCATTTTTGTCATCGATAATTTCTTGGAAACTACCAGTTGCCATTTCGTCTAAACTTGAAACTGCGCTTGGATAACGCAACAACATTTTAGGAGAAAAAACTACCAAAGGCTTTCTAAAATCACGTTTCACTTGACGACGTAATAAATGGAAGTGATTCGCTGGTGTGGATGTATTTACTACTTGAATATTATCGTCTGCAGCTTGTTGTAAGAAACGCTCCATACGACCCGAAGAGTGCTCTGCACCTTGTCCTTCATATCCATGAGGTAACAACATAACCAATCCAGATTGCGTTGACCATTTATCTTCTCCAGCGGTAATAAACTGATCGATCATAATTTGTGCACCATTGAAAAAATCTCCAAATTGTGCTTCCCAAATCGTTAACCCTTTTGGTGTAGCTAATGAATATCCATACTCATAACCAAGTACACCATATTCAGACAACAATGAATTATATACACTAAAATTTGCTTGTTTTTCAGCTAACAAATTCAAGGTGATTAACTCTTCTTCGGTATCTTCTGTTTTAACTACGGCGTGACGGTGTGAGAATGTCCCACGCTCTACGTCTTGACCTGATAAACGAACAGGGTGACCTTCTACTAATAAGGAAGCATATGCCAACATTTCAGCAGTACCCCAATCTAATTTATCGTCTTTAACTGCATTTAAGCGATCTTCAAAAATTTTAGAAATCTTACGGAAATATTTTTTTCCTTCTGGAAGGGTTGCCAACTTATGTCCTAATTGTTCTAGTTGCTTTCTCTCAACTCCTGTCTCAATAGACTTTACAAAATCAGCAGCAGTTGAATGTCTATAACCTTCCCACGTTGTTTTTAAGAAATCCCAAACAATTGCTTTTTCACTTTGCTTAGAAGCTGCATGTTGTTCTTCCAAGTAGTTATTATAAGCAGCTTCAATTTCAAAGGCTTTTTCTTTTGTTATAATACCTTCCGCTAGAATTTGTTTTAAATAAACATCTTTTGGATTTGGGTGCTTAGCAATAATATTGTATAAATGTGGCTGCGTAAATTTAGGCTCATCACCTTCATTATGACCGTATTTACGGTAACATAACAAGTCAATAAAAATATCTCGGTGGAATACTTGTCTATATTCAATCGCTATTTCAACCGCTTGAAGTACTGCCTCAACGTCATCTCCATTTACATGGAAAACAGGACATAAAGTTGTTTTAGCAACATCTGTACAGTAGGTAGAAGAACGTGCATCTAAATAGTTTGTGGTAAATCCAACTTGGTTATTTACAACAATATGTACAGTACCACCAGCGCGGTATCCATCCAATTGGGCCATTTGAATCACTTCATAAACAATTCCTTGACCTGCAACAGCAGCATCTCCGTGAATCATTACTGGACAAACTTTCGACTCATCGTGAAAAGTAGCGTCCAATTTAGCGCGTGCAATACCTTGTACAACAGGATCAACTGCTTCCAAATGGGATGGATTTGGTGCTAATGTTAATCCTACTTTTTTACCATTTTTAGAAATGATTTCTGAAGTATATCCTTGGTGGTATTTAACATCCCCGTCAAAGTTTCCTTCAAATTCAAATTCTTTTCCTTCGAATTCACAGAAAATATCCTGTGGTCGTTTTTCAAAAATATTAGTTAATGTATTTAAACGACCACGGTGAGCCATTCCCATTACGAAATATTCAATCCCCAAATCAGCTCCCTTTTGAATTAGGGTATCTAATGCAGGAATCAAAGCTTCCCCTCCTTCTACTGAAAAACGCTTTTGACCTACGTATTTTTTACCTAAAAACGCTTCAAAACTGGATGCTTGATTTAATTTCGAAAAAATTTCGATTTTTTTAGCAGCATCATATTTCGGACGATTTTTAAGTTCTATTTTATTTTTAATCCATTCTAAACGCTCTGGTTCACGTGTATACATGTACTCAATACCTATCGACTGACAATACGTATCTTCCAAATGCGCAATAATATCCTTCAACGATGCTGGACCAATTCCAACTTGTGTTCCCGATTGAAAAACAGTAGTTAAATCGGCTTCCGTCAAACCAAAATTTTCAATCGCTAATGTCGGTTCGTATTTTCTACGATCACGAACAGGATTGGTTTTAGTAAATAAATGTCCACGAGTACGGTACCCATTGATCAAGTTAATTACCTTAAATTCTTTCTGAAAATTCTCTGGAATATCTCCTTTTTCTTCATAATTTGTCTGAGCAAATTCAAATCCTTCAAAGAATTTTTTCCACCCAAGATCAACACTTTCAGGGTCTTGTTGGTATGACTTATACAAAAAATCAATCGCCGTCACATCCGCATTCCCAACGTAGGTTACTTTATCCATGTTTTTAGAACATTTTTATAGAATAGCGAAGTTACAAAGAAAATGTTTTTGCAGGGGAATTTTAGGGGAATATTTTGGTTAACTGTACTTTTCTCTAAAAAACACTTTTAATGCTTCTCGTCGTAGTACAATCCATGTAAATTCAGCCAACCAATTAGGATTGTTGGAAGTGGCTAATTGTAAATAGGTTTGTTCTGAAATATCCATGGTGTATAACAAAGGATGCCAACTCGAGGATTGTTTTTCAATCATGTACATCAATGCTTCTGCCAACGTATCTACTAAAGCTTCAATCGCATATGCATGTAATGAAAATGTAGGTGCAAATTCAAAACCATGGACAGCAAAATCTTTAACAATTTGCAATTGGGTTTTTAAACGAAATTGTTCGTGATCGAATTTTTCTTCTAATTCTAATTGGTTCTTTTCTGAAAGCATTACTTCTTCAAGATTTCAAAAAGTACAGGGCGACTAGGGGTAGCATCATTTTCAAATGGAGCAGTTTGTAAATTGAGCAAATACAATCCATCTTTTATGGAATCTTCTATGTAAACAAATTCCGTGATGGTTTTATGAAATTGTGGATTTGTTGGAACTTGCCAAAAAGCATGGTGAAACAATAATTTCCCTTCGTCATTTTCTCGATCAACGGAAGGTAGATCAATTAAAAAATGTTGAACACCTTTTTGATTTAACAACTCGACACAATCAACATCTAAATAAGGTGGATTAGTCGACGAATAGTTTTTATGCTTTTTGGATAGTTCATTTGGTGTGGTGCGTAAAACAATAGCTTCCACATGTAAACTTTGTATAGCGGTGGACATTTGAGATAAACTAATTACTTCGTCGAATAGTTGCTCTTTTTCATTCCATATTTTCTCTGGAATTATTGAAATTACTTCAGCTGTAAAGAACGAATCTTTTAGTTTTTTATTTACCGAATGTATCTCTGAAGTAATATGTCCCAAACATTCCGTATGGGTACCATGTCCATGTGGATTGAAAGAAATATTTCTAAAATTAGTACTACTTCCCTCCGTCACTAAACCTATAAATCCCTCCGCTCTGACAGGTTCAAAAATAGGTTTATCTACATACCAAGCCAATGGATTTTGTTCATCATTGGAAAGGGGAATAGAAATATCCAAACCTTTAGAAGTATCGATATATCTTTCTGAATCTAAATGCAATAACATAACTAATTATTTAGGTAATTTAGCAAGCATCTTAACATAATCTTCTTTGAATGTATTTTTTCCAATACAACCCATGCCAACTTTTGCATTATGAAAATGCTCGATGCGGTTCTCTGGATTGGGATGCGTACTCAAAAATTCAGGAACCTTTCCTCCTTTGTTGTTTTTTTCTAATTTTTCAAAAAATCCAGCTGCTCCGTCCGCATTGTAAGGTGTACCACATAAATACAATACGGAACGTTGATCCGCTTCCGTTTCATGTCCTCTTGAATTTTTTAAATTAATTAATCCTAAACCTAATTGATTAATTTGTGGTGTAGTTTGACCTAAAGCTATCATTTGAGCAACTTCAAGAACGATTTGCAATCCATACATAGTAGTTATTTGTCTCGTAGAATGCCGCATATCTGCATGTCCAATTTCATGCGCTAACACACCCGCTAGTTGATCTTCGCTTTCTAAAAATTTCAAGATACCTGTATACACATAAATATAGCCTCCAGGAGTACAAAATGCATTTAAAGTATTGTCATCGTGTATAATGTGAATTTTCCAAGCAAATTCATTACGATAATCGACTTTTCCAGAATTTAGAATATTATCCTTGACTTTATTTACATATGCATAAATATCACGGTATTGATTTGGATCTAGAATCGGATACTGTTTGGGATCCGAAGCAATTTGTCTTTCAGTTTGTACCCCAAAATTTTTATCCGCAGAAAGTGGCAATATATTAAACCCTTTGCCTTTATTTTTAGGATCAATTATTCCACATGCTCCAATGCCTAGAACGATGGCAATAATCAATAAACGATATTTTGTTTTCATAAATTTCATTTTACATAATTGATTATTAATATAGATTTTTCGAGGCAGACAAGAAATTTATTCCGCAGTTTACATTAGTAAATGAGGAGATAAATTTTGATGTCGAACGAAGAAAAAGCATATTATAATCAATTATATTACGACGTTAACGATTCGACCTGGAACTACGATTAACTTCTTCGGAGCCTTACCTTCCAAATATTTATTCATTTCATGCATTCCAAGGATGTGTTCTTCAATTGCTTTCACCTCCATACTTGCTGGCAAATCTACTTTAAAACGAACTTTTCCATTAAAGGATATTGGATACGAAAATGAATCCGAAACCAAATACGATTCATTACAAATAGGGAAAGCTGCATAACTCAAAGTTCCTGCTTCATGACCTAATTTCACCCATAATTCTTCACAAATATGCGGAGCATATGGAGACAATAAAACCACCAAATTTGTTAATATTTCACGATTATTACATTTTTGTTCACCTAATTCATTCGTTGCAATCATGAAGTTGGAAACCCCAGTATTAAATGAGAATCGCTCTAAATCAGAAGTCACTTTCTGAATTGTTTTATGTAATGTTTTTAGCGCATCTTTACTTGCTTCTCCTTCTGAAACTAAAAAGCTATTTTCTATACCCTGGTGAAATAATCTCCAAAACTTACGCAAGAAATTATGTACGCCATTTATTCCTTTGGTATCCCAAGGTTTCGCTTGTTCAATCGGGCCCAAAAACATTTCATACATACGCAAGGTATCTGCACCAAATTTTTCTACCAACTCATCTGGAGTTTGCACGTTGAATTTAGATTTAGACATTTTCTCCACTTCGGTACCACACACATACGTTCCATCTTCTTCTAAAATGAATTCAGCATTTTTATATTCCTCACGCCAATTTTTAAATGCTTCGATATCCAATTTGTCATTATCCACAAACGAAATATCAACGTGTAATGGAATGGTAGTATATTGATCTTTTTTAGAAGCAGTTACATAGGTATTTCCATCAGTAGTTCGATAGACAAAACTACTTCTACCTAAAATCATCCCTTGATTGATCATTTTTTGGAAAGGTTCGTCAAAACTTATGAAGCCTTGATCAAATAAAAACTTATTCCAGAAACGTGCATATAACAAGTGACCTGTCGCATGTTCTGAACCTCCTATATACAAATCAACACTATTCCAATAGTCCGATTTTTCTTTATCTGCAAATGCAACTTCGTTAGTTGCATCCATGTAACGCAAGAAATACCAAGAACTACCAGCCCAACCTGGCATAGTATTTAACTCTAAAGGAAAGATAGTTATATCATCAATTAGATCATTAGATACAACGGTTTTTTTAGTTGTATCCCAAGCCCAGTTTTTCGAGTTACCTAAAGGCGGTTGACCGTCTTTTGTAGGTAGATATTTCTCTACTTCTGGAAGGATAATTGGTAAGTGTTTAACATCAATCATTTTTGGTAATCCATCTTGGTAATATACCGGAAATGGTTCACCCCAATAGCGTTGTCTAGAAAACACAGCATCACGTAAACGGTAATTTGTTTTCCCTTTTCCTAATCCACGTGCTTCAATCTCAACGATTACTTTTTTCATCGCATCTTTCACCTCCAAACCTGAAAGAAAATCTGAATTTGCTATTTTGCCTGATTTCT
The DNA here is from genome assembly GCA_947463445.1 of Flavobacteriia bacterium. GTDB lineage: Bacteria > Bacteroidota > Bacteroidia > Flavobacteriales_D > Crocinitomicaceae > CANHVK01. The sequence goes on from CANHRS010000001.1 coordinate 28,986, forward strand.
CTGTATAAGCACTTTCTGAAACATCGATATTTTCAAAAATATTTTTAATCTCAATATGGAAATGCTTTGCAAAATCCCAATCGCGTTGATCACCACAAGGAACCGCCATCACAGCACCTGTTCCATAGGATGCTAATACATAATCTCCAATCCAAATCTGAATTTTTTCGCCTGTAAATGGATGCAAAGCATAAGCCCCTGTAAACTGTCCTGAAATATTCTTGACGTCTGACTGTCGATCGCGTTCTGACTTTAAAGATGCTGTTTTTTTGTAATCTTCAATTGCTGTTTTATATGCTTCGGTTGTAATTAAATCAACCAATGGATGTTCAGGTGCTAATACCATAAACGAAACTCCGAAAACAGTATCAGGACGAGTAGTAAACACCTCGATAACTGAATCTGTCAATTTGGAATCTGCAATTTTGAATTTTAAAGAACAACCTGTCGATTTTCCAATCCAATTTCGTTGAATGTCTTTTACGGAATCAGTCCAATCCAATCCTTCCAATCCAGTCAATAAACGTTCTGCGTAAGCTTTAATTCGCATCGACCACTGACGCATTAATTTTTGCTCTACTGGGTGACCTCCTCGTTCCGAAACACCATTCACAATCTCATCGTTTGCTAATACTGTTCCTAATTTTGGACACCAATTTACCCAAGAATCAGCCAAAAATGCCAAACGATAGGTTTGAAGTATGTCTTCTTTTTGTTTGGAATCAAATAAATTCCATTGTTCTGCAGTAAATGTTACCTCACAATCTGTACAAGCATCTACATTTTTATTTCCTTCTTTTTCAAATACTTCTATCAACGAAGAAATTCGTTCTGCTTTATCTTTGGAGTTATCATAATAACAATCAAACAACTGCATAAAAATCCATTGTGTCCATTTATAATATTCTGGACTAGAAGTTCGCACCTCACGCGACCAATCGAAGGAAAAGCCAACATTATCTAACTGATCACGGTAACGCAATATATTTTCTTCTGTCGTAACTGCTGGATGTTGTCCTGTTTGAATCGCATATTGCTCTGCTGGCAAACCAAACGAATCATACCCCATTGGATGTAATACATTAAAACCTTTCAAACGTTTGTATCGCGCATAAATATCCGAAGCAATATATCCTAGCGGGTGACCAACATGTAAACCTGCACCTGAAGGATATGGAAACATATCCAGTACATAATATTTTGGTTTATCAGAAGTGTTTGGTGTTTTAAAATTTTGATTTTCAGCCCAAAATTTTCTCCATTTGGTCTCTATCTCGCGAAATGTATATTCCATGCTACTAACTTATTTTTTTGAAAAAGTAAAGATAGAATATTTTTAAACGCTTTTAACGTTCTTTTTGTCACTATTTACTTGTTGCTAGAATGTTCTCCGCAACCTTTTCGCTCGCACTTCCATTACCCAACATTTCAATTAATGTCGCACAATCTTTTGCTTGTTGCGCACGTTTTTCACCTCCTTGTAGAACAAACGATAGTTCTTCCGCAACTTGATCTACATTACAAGCATCTTGTATCAATTCACGCACTACTTCTCTATCGAAAATTAAATTTACCAGCGAAATAAACTTAATTTTTATCAAGCGTTTTGCGATTGTGTAGGATATTGGTGACGCAATGTAACACACTACTTGTGGAACTCCAAAAAGTGCTGTTTCTAATGTCGCAGTGCCAGAAGTAACTAATGCTGCTTCTGCAGATTCTAGAATTTCATATGTTTTTCCAAACAAAATTTTCGCATTATAACCCTCAATAAATGGCGCATAAAAAGTTTCTTCCAATGAAGGTGCTCCAGCAATAACAAATTGATAATTTGAAAATTTACCTGCGGCCTCCAACATGACAGGTAGCTTAGTTCTAACCTCTTGCCGCCTGCTCCCAGGTAAAATTGCTACAATCGGCTTTTCTACCCCCATAACCGTCGCGCGTCCCTCGTCCCTCGTCCCTCGATAGTCCGCAATAGCATCTACTAATGGGTTTCCAACATATACTACATCAAAATCATACTTCTTGAAAAAAGCAGTTTCAAAAGGAAAAATGGTAAATAATGTATCTACGTACTTTTTGATTTTATATACACGAGACTCTTTCCAAGCCCACACTTTCGGAGATATGTAATAATAAACCTTGATTCCTTGTGATTTAGCCCATTTTGCCATGCGCAAATTAAATCCAGGATAATCAATTAAAACGAGTGCATCCGGTTGAAATAACAGAATATCCTCCTTACACTTTTTGAAATTTTGTACAATACGACCTAAATTCATTACAACTTCCACAAAGCCCATAAAAGCCAAAGCTTTATAATGTTTTTCTGGCTTCCGAGACGCTGCTTTCTCCATTAAATCACCACCCCAAAAACGAAGGTCAATGGCGGCGTCTTTTTGAATTAATGCCTTGATTAAATTGGATCCATGTAAATCACCCGATGCTTCTCCAGCTATTAAAAAAAGCTTCATCAAGTTATTTTATATATTGAACGTACACGATGTAAGGAATAAAAGACATCGATGCTAAAATAATTCCTGTGGTAAAGTTATAGCGACGTTTATTTAAAGACCAATAAAACCAACTGAGATTAGCAATCACCGAAATCGAAAGAATTTTACAACGAAAAATATCATTCGTAAAAAACATATCCCAATAATAATCAAATTTTAAAAAACTTGAATTATCAATCCAAGGATAAATAAACTCCACAATAGGTGTCGCTAAAAAAACGGTTACTAATCCAAGTAATAGTCCGTATGTATGCTGTTTACTCCAATAGCGTAGATTCATAACTCAAAGATAAAGACTTTTTGTTTTGAAACATTTAATATAATTGAAATTAAATCTACATTTGTTAATATGAATCAATCCCTCGGAAAAGAATACAAACTCTGCAGTCAAAAAATTATACAACAAATTTTTGAAGAAAAACGCAGTGTGAAACAATTTCCGTTTGTACTGAATTATTGTTTCTCCGAATTACCTTCAGAAAAATCATTTCAAATCGTAATAGCAGCACCTAAACGAATTTTCAGAAAAGCACACGACAGAAACAGAATTAAACGTTTATGCAAAGAAACTATTCGAAAAAATAAATATATATTAGAAGAATACCTAACGGAAAACAAACAACAATTAGCCTTATTTTTTGTCTATACAAACAAAGAAGAAATGGTCTATGAAGTTCTTTTTAAAAAAACGGAAACACTCTTTAAAAAATTAATCACAGAATTCAGTAAATTAGACGCTTAATTCATCTTGAAACACATGTATATTATGCAAAAAATACTTTTTTTAGTTCTTACTCTCATCATAACTGTAAAAATATCCGCCCAATCTAATGGATTCGAGCTGATCAAAGGAATGGAATTAATGGATTTAATCCACCAAAATCTAGAATTGCATTATGTCGATGAACCGAAGCCAGGAAAACTTTGCAAGGTCGCAATTGACGCCATGTTGAAAGAACTAGACCCATATACAGTTTATTACCATGAAGCTAACATGGAAGATTATAGAATGATGACGACTGGTCAATATGGTGGTATCGGTGCATTAATTCGTAAAATCGATAATTGCATATATATATCTGAACCTTACGAAGGAAATCCTGCACAAAAAGCAGGGTTAAAAGCAGGGGATAAAATCATTTCTATTGATGGGAAAGATATGTGTAATAAAACTTCCGACGATGTTTCAGCTGCTTTGAAAGGCCCTAAAGGAACTACAATTCAAGTAAAGGTATTGCGAGATGGTAAAGAAATAAACATACCTATTACAAGAGATGAAATAAAAATTCCAGATGTACCCTATGCTGGTATACTTTCTAAAAATATTGGATACATCAAATTAAATAGTTTTACGCAAACAGCATCTGAAGAAGTAATAAAGGCGTTTAAAGATTTGAAAAGTCAAGGAATGAAAGAGTTAATCTTAGATTTACGTGATAACGGAGGAGGATTACTCATGGAAGCTGTTAAAATTGTAAATATGTTCATCCCTAAAAATCAACTCGTTGTTAGCACAAAAGGCAGAATTCAAGATGAAAATAAACTATACATTACATCAGAAGAGCCTCTTGACCTTACGATTCCTTTAGTCGTATTAATTGATGAAGGGTCCGCTTCAGCAAGCGAAATTGTTTCTGGTAGTTTACAAGATTTAGACCGTGCTGTAATTATCGGAACCACATCTTATGGTAAAGGGTTAGTACAACGTACATTCGACCTAAAATATGGTTCAAAAATGAAACTGACAATTGCAAAATATTACACTCCTTCTGGAAGATGTGTGCAAAAATTAGAATACTACGAAAAAGCGGAAGGTGAACGTCCACATGCAATTGCAGATTCTTTAATCAAAAAATTTAAAACTACAAACGGAAGAGAAGTGATTGATGGAAGAGGTATTGAACCAGATATCAAAATAAAAGAAAAAGAATTTAGCAGACTAACTGCAATGTTAGTAAACAAAAACTTCATCTTTAATTACGCTACTAACTACGCCAACACACACACTTCTATACCGGAAGCTGGTACTTTTGCATTAACTAAAGAGGATTACGAAGATTTTAAAAAATTAGTTTTAAAAGACACGTTTGACTATACAACTGCTTCAGAAGAAATGCTACGTAAAATGCGTAAAACCGCTGAAGAAGAAGGTTATTTCGACGATTCAAAAACAGAATATGAGGCGTTATTCAAAAAATTAACCCCTTCAAAAGAAAGTGATTTAGAAAAATTTAAAGTGGAGATTAGTAATATTTTGGAGAATGAAATCGTATCAAGATTTTATTTCCAAAAAGGAAGAGCAATTCATGCGTTTAAATCCGATAATTTCGTCGAAAAAGCAAAAGAAATTATACTAAATTCGAAAGAAATAAATACGATTTTGAAAAAATAATCGTTAGTATCGTATGTTTCTTCAAAAAATGAATCCAAAAAACACCCAATTACTTTTATTAGTTGGTTGCTTATTCGTTCTAATTGGACTTCTATTTAGTAAGGCAATATTATCTTTAAGTACCGCATATTTAATACTGTTATTTATTTTGTTCGGAAACTATTCAGAAGGTTTTATACGAATACAAAAAAATATATCCCTACTTCTATTTATCCTTTTCATTGGATTTTATATTACCTCATTATTTTGGTCTAAACTAATTATTTCAGGACTTTCAGACTTACTCTCCAAAGGCAATTTAATTCTTTTACCGATAATTTTAGTTGCATTACCAGTTTTATCGAATAAAAACAAAGCAATCATTTTACAACTTTTTGCAGGTTTAGTAATTATTGAAAGTTGTATAAATTTTAGTAATTTTTATCTAAATTACTCTCCGGATAAAGACATAAGAACAATGTCTTTATTTGTTTCACACATTCGTTTCTCCTTATTTGTTGTTTTTGCACTATGCATTCTAGCCTATCAAAAAATCGCGAAAATTAGCACTAATATACTACGCTGGATGGGAATAGTTTGGTTGCTTTTTTATATCTACTATGCACAAGTATTAAGCGGTGTATTAGCACTACTAATATGTATTTTTGTTTCTTTAATACTCGGGATAAAGAGCACCCATAAAAGAGTAGTAATGTATTCACTTATAGTTTTAACTGCTATTATTTCATCTTTAGGTGTTTTTATTTTTAATACTTCTTCCAACGAAAAAATAAACATCCAAGCATATCCTACACATACAAAACTAGGACATCTATATTTTCACGATACTACGTCAAATGCAACGGAAAATGGATATCCATTACATTGTTTTATTAATGAAAAAGAGTTAGATAGCACTTGGAAGACAAAATCAACTATTGCACTCACATCTTTGACAAAAAACAACTTTAACTACCATACTGTATTGATACGCTACTTAACATCTAAAGGACTCACAAAAGATGCAGAAGGGATAAATAAATTGTCCAATCAGGACATAAAAAACATTGAATTAGGAATTCCTACTATTTTAAGCTTACAAACTGGTTTACAAAACAGATTAAACGAGTTACATTATCAATTAAATTGTTTTGAAAATCCAAATGGTCATAGTATTTTACAACGCTTAGAATATTGGAAAACTGGATGGTCCATTTTTAAAAAAAACTGGTTTATAGGAACTGGAATTGGAGATTATAAAGAAGCATACCAAACAGAATACATGAATTTGAACTCGCTACTTCAACAAAAGAACAGACTAGAAAGCCATAACCAATTTTTAGGAATCGCAATAGCTACAGGTAGTGTCGGATTATTATTATTCTTACTGCATTTGACCTATACCTTTCGAATATTCTGGCAAAAAAAAGAGGTAATACCTGTCCTTTTTCTTTCGATATGTATATCCTCTTTTTTAGTAGAAGATACATTAACAACTTTGGCGGGTATGAGCTTTTTTAGTTTTTTTATAGGATTATTTTTAACAAATAATTCTATAAAAAACGAAGTAAATAATTAAGCATTCAACTTAACAAAATTCACTTTTTCTTCTCCAGAGTTCTTTTGGATACGCAACACATAATTTCCAGCCGGTAAATCGCTAAAATCAAGGGGTAATTTATGCACTTCTTGTGTTAACATGCCTTCATACATATTTTGTTGCTCTTGCCCTAATAATGAATAAACGGATACTTTGACAAATTCATTCGCTGTAACAAACCGAAGTGTTGCAGTAATTGAGATAGGATTAGGATACAGCAAAGTCAGTGTACCATCTTCCGCTACTTCATCCATACGTAATGTACATCCACCAATTATACGATGAAACTTAATTTCATGTGCAAACATTTTTTGAATATCTATAGGGGATACCTCAAACCAATCTTTTAATATAGAAGCATATACATCCCTGAAATCAATCTCCATTGGAACACCGTCTTGGTGAGTTATCTGATCCGAAATAACCGGATTGCTTCCGTAAATAGGAGTTTCTAAACAAGATCCAAACAAAAATAATGGAGCTGCATCTCCATGATCCGTTCCAAAACTAGCATTAGAAGCAATTTGTCGACCAAACTCTGAAAATGTCATCCCTGCTACGCGTTTATCTAAGCCAAGCAAATTAAGGTCATCCTGAAAGGCTTCTATTGCATCTGAAACTGATTGTAATAAATTAGCATGGTTGCCTAGTGTTGTGTCCGATTCTAATACTTGTGAATCATGGGTGTCAAAACCAGATACATTAACAACATACACATTCGTTTTCAAACCACCTGAAATCATTTGAGCTACGTATTTCAACTGCCTAGCTATCTGATTTTTAATATCGTATTTTTGGGATAAATTTTTGCCTTTTTTCGCAGCCTCAAGTACACGTGTCCCGTATTTGTTTGTTTGAGCGATAATTGTACTTAAAAATTCCATGTGACTACCATAATAGCTTCCATCATTCACTGCTGTGGATAATGAAACATTTAATGCGTCATTTGGATTATTAACCGTATGTGAGAAATTACCTAAAACACCTTGACAAGTAGCAGATACTTCATAACCCATACTAATTGCAAACGGATCTTTATATGTTTCATTTGGAAAACCATCTGGAAACCCCGGAAAATCATTCTCAAAATTTCTACCTAACCAACCTGTTGTAATCGTTTGTTCTAGTGAACCACTTGTCCAAATATCTGTTGAACGAAAATGAGATCGATTTTGCGTTGGATAACCTACATTTTGTATCACAGATAATTTACCTTTCTGTAGTAAATTGGCCATCCCTGTCATTGCAGGATGAAAAGCATTTTTAGTAGTGATTGGAATCAACTTATTCTCTGGAAGAATGATATTTGTTCGTTGCTTGTATAAATTAGCATATGCATCCATAGGAATAACAGTATTTAAACCATCGTTTCCTCCATTAAGACAAATTAATACCAATACTTTATCTTCTACACTTCGTTTTAAATTAAATAAGGGTTCCGTTATTGCAGCATAACTATAATTCTTAAACATGAAAGGTATAGTCAACGATGCAAGAGCTGAATTTTTAATAAATTTTCTTCTTTCCATAATTCTATCCTTAAATTGTTTGAAACTCCGGTAACTTAAATAAACTATCTAAGGTTAATCCAACTCTAGTCATTAGAGCCTTTTTCATCGAGATGTCTGAAGGATTTTTCACATATTCATCATATTGAACTGTCCACTCAAAATCAGGAAGTCCATTCGTTAAAATAAACCTAAGCTTTGTTTTAGCATCTTGAGTCAATCCTTTAGGACAAAATACTAATGCTAAATCATCTATTAATTGAACTGGATCGGAAGGGGAAGAAAGTCCTTGAATAAAAGCAATTAAATCTATTTGCCAAGATTTAGTTTTATCTACTTTAGATGTAAATTTATCTGTTAATGTTAATACGGAAGAAATCAAAAAACGTAAATTAACATAACTAGAATTTATCCACAATCTAGTATAATTTGGTGCTTGATAATAGGCAGGCCAACCTCCAACATTCGGTGGTCTAAAATAGTTCATACCCATAACCGCACAAATGCCACCCAACTGACTATAAAAATCATAATTAATTGGTGTTGTATAGGAAATCTTAGACCCAGTACTATTTAACATCGAAAACACCAATTCTATTGGATTCTTAATAATAGTACCACGATTTGTAATTGCATAAAAATGAGAACTAGACAACAATGCTTTAATGACTGGTTTCAATTCATAATTATGCATGCGTAATAATTGAACCATTGGATCAATAACATTTAATTGAACAACCGGAGTTATTGCATAATTTACAAACCATCTATATAATTTTTTACAAATAAATTGCGCAGCATGATCTGTTTCGAATAAAATATCAATATAATTTGCATATTCATTTTCGTTACCATTTACAACAACTTTATTTCCTAATCTGGATGATAAATTCTTGGTTGTAGTATCGTGTTTACTAGCAATAAATGTTGCATTTACTTTCGTACTTATACTACTTTGAACACCATCAATTCTCCATCCTGTCAATATTTTTGCTCCTTCTTTTATATCAGATTCTGTATAATTTGTATAATCTCCCTCACCTACCTGCTCTCCTTTTCCTATAGAAAATAATTCCAATAATTCACGCGAATAATTTTCATTCGGACTATTCTTTGTATTTGAATTTCCATTTAAAAATTGCAACATACTTGGATTAATCGTGATTTTTTTAACTAAATCTTTAAAATTTCCAAGTGCATTATCTCGTAATAGCTTATAGTAATAATAGGTAGCTCTTGCATCATTACTTTCCTCCACGGCAAAATGATTTTGCCAAAATAACGTCATCTTTTCATGTATACTTAAAGATTCATTACTAATATTTTGAAATACCCATCCAGCTAAAGATTCATTACGCGCATTTTGGGTTTCTTGTGGATTTGAAACTGGAAAAGGAGAATCCACCCATGTTTGCCCCTGACTAACAACTGCTTCTTTGTCACTAACCACCAATGGCAAGTTTGAAGCTGGTAAAATGAGTAATTCATCAATAATAGTTTCCATCCCTTGTTGAGTAGCATACTTTATTTGCTGAAAAGTAGGGCCAAACATCGTTCTTCTTAGTAAATGAGATGCTACCTGCTCATCCCAAACTCCAGAGTAGGTTTCCAAAGACATAAATTATGATTTAGTTTGTATGAAATTAATATTTCGCATTAGTCCATCTTTCTTAGTGCGTTTAACAGCGCTATTCTTAAACAAATTAGAAAACAATTCATCTGTCAAATCTTTCCAATCATTTTTAGAATAATTTAACCATCCATTAGCAGAAGAAAATAAAGGCTCAGCGTGCGGCGTTGAAAATCGATTCCATGGACAAACATCCTGACATATATCGCACCCAAATATCCAATCTTTCATCTTACCCGAAAACTCGGTTGGTAGGATTTCATCTTTTAATTCAATCGTTAAATAAGAGATACACTTAGAACCATCCACTACATACGGTTCAACGATAGCATCTGTAGGACATGCATCAATACATCGTGTGCAAGTTCCACAATAATCCTTTATAGGACCATCTGCTTCTAATTCTAAATCTATAATTAATTCAGCAATAAAGAAAAAAGACCCTTTTTTAGGGTGAATCAAATTACTATGTTTTCCAACCCAACCTAAACCGGATTTTTTTGCCCAAACTTTATCCATTACAGGTGCTGAATCCACAAAAACCCGACCATCTACATCCCCAATTTCAGTACGAATACGTTCCAAAAAAAGTTTTAATTTATCTTTTAAAACAAAATGGTAATCGGTTCCATAAGCATATTTTGAAACATGAAACGAGTCTTCACGCTGTTTTTGTTCAGGATAATAGTTATATAAAAGAGAAACAACACTTTTTGCACCAGGAACCAATAAACGTGGATCTAATCGCATATCAAAATGATTCTCCATATAAGCCATTTTTCCGTGTTTAGAATCCTTTAACCATTTTTCCAAACGAGGTGATTCCTCAGCTAAAAATTCAGCTTTAGAAATTCCACAAAATTGAAAACCTAATTCGTATGCAATTTTCTTTATAATTGAAGTGGAATTAACGGAATTCATAAGCGTTTAAAAAAGACCACCTTGAACATAACCAAGATCTCTACCTAAATGTTTATAAGCTTTTTCAGTAGCTTTTCTTCCACGTTGCGTACGAATTAAAAATCCCTCTTGAATTAAAAAGGGTTCATATACTTCTTCTAATGTACCTGCATTTTCTCCAATGGCCGTAGCAATTGTAGTTAATCCAACAGGACCACCTTTAAACTTATCGATAATAGCTAATAAAATTCGATTATCCATCTCATCTAAACCATATGCATCCACATGTAACGCTTCCAATGCTATATCAGTAATCGCTAAATCGATACTACCATTTCCCTTTACTTGAGCAAAATCTCTAACACGACGTAATAATGCATTTGCAATTCGAGGAGTTCCCCGACTTCTACTTGCAATAGCATAAGCCGCTTGTTCATTTATACCAATATGTAATAAATCAGAAGATCTTTCCACAATAGCAGTTAACGTTTTGGAATCGTAATATTGTAACCGAGCATTAATACCAAAACGCGCGCGCAAAGGAGACGTAAGTAAACCCGAACGAGTAGTGGCTCCAATTAATGTAAAAGGATTCAGTGAAATTTGAACAGTACGAGCATTAGGACCACTATCAATTAAAATATCAATTACATAATCCTCCATAGCTGAATATAAATATTCTTCTACCACTGGACTTAAACGATGAATTTCATCAATAAATAAAACATCTCCAGTATCTAGGTTTGTTAATAAACCAGCTAAATCACCTGGTTTATCCAATACAGGACCACTAGTAACTTTAAATCCAACTCCTAACTCGTTAGCTATAATATTTGCCAAAGTAGTTTTACCAAGCCCAGGAGGTCCATGTAATAAAACATGATCTAAAGGTTCACCTCTTTGGGTTGCCGCTTGAACAAAGATTTCTAAATTTTCAACAACCTGTTTTTGACCAGCAAAATCAGTCAATTTTTTAGGACGTAATACTTTATCGTAATCGTTGTCGTTGGTTTTATCAACCTCCCCGCGATAATCAAATGATTCTTCTTCCAAAACAGTAGTTGTAAATGATAATACAAAAATAAAAAAGCCTCCTAACAAATGTTAGAAGGCTTTCAAATATTATAAACAGATTAATGTTCTTCTTCTCCTTCTGCTAAAGGAACAGTTTGGAGAATAAAGTCTTCTTCAGCACCTGGCTTAGAATAATCATAAGGCCATCTATGAACAATAGGTAAAGCACCTGGCCAGTTACCATGAACATGCTCCACAGGTGTTGTCCATTCCAAAGTATTAGATCTCCAAGGGTTTTGAACCGATTTAGGTCCTCTAAAAATACTGTAGAAGAAATTAAACAAAAAAATTGTCTGCCCTATAGCTGCAATAATAGCAAAAACAGTAATAATTACATTTAAATCCAACATCATCTCATACGTATTAGTATCAAACTCATTATATACTGAATAATCATAATAACGACGAGGTGCACCAGCTAATCCAACAAAGTGCATAGGGAAAAATACACCGTAAGCACCAACGATAGTAACCCAGAAATGTGCATATCCTAAACGCGTATTCATCATACGTCCATACATTTTTGGAAACCAATGATAAACACCAGCAAACATACCAAAAACTGCAGACATACCCATCACAATATGGAAGTGAGCAACAACGAAATAGGTATCATGAATAGCTATATCTAAAGCAGAATCCGCTAAGATAATACCAGTTACACCACCAGTAATAAAAGTAGAAACTAATCCAATTGCAAACAACATAGCAGGAGTGAAAACTATACTACCTCTCCATAGAGTAGTAATATAATTAAAAACTTTAACAGCAGAAGGTATAGCAATAAGTAATGTAGTAAAAACGAAAACACTTCCTAAGAAAGGATTCATACCAGTCACAAACATATGGTGACCCCAAACAATAAATGATAAAAACCCAATCGCTAAAATAGAACCAATCATTGCTCTGTAACCAAATATTGGTTTTCTAGCATTCGTTGAAATAATCTCTGAAGATAGACCTAAAGCAGGTAATAATACAATGTAAACTTCTGGGTGACCCAAGAACCAAAATAAATGTTGGTATAATAAAGGTGAACCACCATGATTCTCCAACATCTCACCACCTACTATGATATCCGATAAATAGAAACTTGTACCAGCTAAACGATCCATCATCAACAACACAGCAGCAGATAATAAAACAGGGAAAGAAAGTACACCTAATATAGCAGTAACGAAAAATGCCCATATTGTAAGTGGCATTCTTGTCATAGACATACCAGTTGTTCGTAAATTCAAAACAGTAACTATGTAGTTCAAAGAACCAATTAATGAACCTGCAATGAATAGAGTCATAGATACCAACCACAAAGTCATTCCCAATCCAGATCCTTCCACAGCTTGTGGTAAAGCAGATAAAGGAGGATAAATTGTCCATCCAGCCATAGCTGGTCCGGTCTCGATAAACAAGGAAACTAACATTATTACAGAAGAAGCTGCAAATAACCAATAGGAAACCATATTCAAGAAACCTGAAGCCATATCTCTAGCACCTAATTGTAACGGTATAAGTAAATTGGAAAAAGTACCAGATAGTCCACCTGTAAGCAAGAAGAATACCATGATAGTACCATGAATAGTTACCAAACCAAGATACATATTCTCTTTTAATACACCACCTGGAGCCCAAGTTTCTCCTAAAAACAAAGATAAAAAATCAGAACTTTCACCTGGCCAAGCCAACTGAATACGAAATAATAAGGATAATAACATAGCTACCAACCCCATGAATACAGCAGTAATCAAAAACTGCTTTCCAATCATTTTATGATCTTGACTGAAAATGTACTTTGAGATAAACGTTTCCTCATGGTGATCGTGGTGATCATGAGCATCGTGATGTCCGTGTGTGTCGTGTGTAATTGCTGACATTATATTTAATTTAAAAAAATTAATTCAATTTATTTACATTCCTAATTTAGATGAATCACCAACAGTGACTGCAACAGCTGAAGAATCAGTAGCAACAGCAGCTGGTTTTAAGTAATCATCCTTAAATGTTGTTTTTGATTTTAACCAAGAAGAATACTGTTGAGGTGTATCAATTACAACAATCATTTTCATTTTATAGTGAGCACTTCCACAAATCTTATTACACATTAAAACGTAATTAAATTTAGGGTTATTTTTGCGCACACGCATCTCAGCTGTGGAAATTGTAGGCGTCACTTTCAAACGAGTAACCTGTCCAGGAACAGTATTAATTTGTGCTCTTAAGTGAGGAAAATAAGCAGAATGAATTACATCTTTAGCTCTAAAACTAATTTCATATTCTTTACCTTTTAATAAATGTAATGTATCTTTTTGTAAAATATCATCATAAGCAGAAGCATCTAATTTAGCATTATGCCTTGCTTTAATTTGATACAATAAACGTAAAAGACGAGTTTTACGATCTAAATCAGTTTCCATTTTAATACGATCTTCTGGAATAAAGATATTCTTTGGATTATTTAATTTATATTCCAATAATTTAATACCAAGAACAGTACTATCCGATTTACCAAACTCCATATAGCGAATAGCAGAATCAAGTGTAGCAGTTGTCAATAAAGCCAACTCATTTTCTTGCGTAGTTAATTTATAATCAAATTTACCTAAAACATTATCTTCCCCTGAATAACGAGCTGTCCAATCAAACTGTTTTGAAAACAATTCAATACGAATTGCCTCTTTGGTAGACTCTCCTGTAATACCATTCCATGTTTTTAAACCTAAAATAATAATGACAGCTAATACAATTGCAGGAACTACAGTCCAAATTAATTCTAGTTTATTGTCATGTGGATAGAAATATGCTTTAACACCTGGCTTACGTACATACTTCCAAGCAAATACAAATAATAAAGTATTTGTTAAGAAGAAAACAGCAATGATAATTACAAAATTTAGATTTAACAACCAATCTGTAGTTTCACCATGAACCGAGGCAGCATCCCCTCTACCAGTCCAACCGTACTCAGTCATTAAATAAATGAAACCAGCATAAAAGAAAATCATGAAAGCAAGCAATAAATTAGCATTTAATTTATTATCACGATTTGTTACATCCTCTTCTCTTCTATTTCTTAGTTTAGAAGATAGCTCATATAATCTTACCAATTGAGATACTGCAAGAACTCCCAATACGATTACTATAATTGTTATTAATTTAAAACTCATCTTGTTTTGGTTAGCTATGAATAAAAAATATGATTAAATATCGTGGTGAATACTTTCATCTAAGAAAGGGTGATTCACAACAGTTAAAGGTGCCTTGGTTAGATTATTTAAAATAGTTTTTAAAAACAAACCTAGAACAGCAAGTAATAAACCAATTTCTAAGAAACCAATTCTTGCATGCTCTCCCATAGAACCAGCCATGATCATAATATATACATCCACCCAGTGTCCAACTAAGACGATAGAACCAACAAAAGTTAAAATACCTGCATGACGTTTGGCATCTCTTGACATTAACAATACCATAGGGAAAGCAAAATTAATTAAAAACATTCCAAAGTATAAAAATCTAAAGTCTTTAATTCTTGTAAGGTGATAGGTAGTTTCTTCAGGAATATTAGCATACCATATCAACATAAATTGAGAGAACCATAAATATGACCACAAAAAACTTGTTGCAAACGTCCATTTACCAAGATCATGTATATGACTTTCATTTACATTTGGTAAATAACCATTTTTCTTCAAATAAAGTGTAAGTGTTACTAGTGTAATCATAGTAGTACACCACATACCAGCAAAAACGTACCATCCAAATAAAGTACTAAACCAGTGAGCATCAACAGACATAATCCAATCCCAAGATTGCATAGAACTAAAAACAGCAAAGAAAACTAAAAATACAGCTGCTTTTTTGTAGTTAGTAAAGTGAATATCTGTACCTCCAACAGTATCCTCTAATAAAGATCTTTTTCTAAAACCTTTATAATAAATATAGTAAACTGCTAAATATACAATTGTTCTCAACCAAAAGAATCCTTTGTTCAAATATGTTGATTTTCCTTGAAGAATTTCGTCATTTTTAACAACTTCTTCATCCATCCAAATATATAAATGAGCACCATCTTGTAAAGTTATAATTAACAAGGTTACTACCAATAATATAATACCTACAGGTAAAAATCCAGATACAGCTTCAATAACTCTTTTTACAGAAGCATACCAACCAGTTTCGGTAGCATATTGCAATGCCAAAAAGAAAAGAGCTCCTAGACCTATTCCAAAAAAGAAAAAGCTATCAATAAGTAAATTACCAGCAATACGAGTGTTTAAATTATGATCACCAATACTTGTAGCAATTCCAATACCTGTAAACAACAATCCTACGACAATCAATGTCAATGTAAGTATGTTAGCGTTTTTTGTTACTTTGAATTCCATCTTACTTTATCTTTATATTATTTTTTTGCTGGTTTATCTACTTTAACAGAATCTGAAACAGCAGCAACAGCTGAGGTTCCATCCGGACTAAAAGTTCCATAAGAAGCATTTTGAAACTTACGAATATAGTGCACCAAAGTCCAAATCTCTTTTTTATTCAACATGGAAGCATGTGCACCCATAGCACCTTTACCATAATAAATAGAATAGAACAATTGGCCATCCCCTAGAGCTGCTTTATCCGCATAATTTGGAACACCAGCATAAGCACCACTAGTAACCATAGGTCCGTTTCCATCACCTTTTTCACCATGACAATGCATACAATTAGCAGCAAACAATTCTTTACCTTTTTTGAAGATTGCTTCAGAATTTTTTACATTCAAAATTAAAGGGTTTTTATCATTAGCAGCTTGGTTATATTCATAATCAGCTTCGGTATTAGTTGTATAATCATACCCAAATAAACCATGTGTTGAAGCGAATGCAGCGGATGGTTTACGATTGTAAGGTAACATTAACAAAACATCCTCTTCATTTGTTCCATAATAAGGAACAGTATGTTTAGGTGGTGTTAATGCAGAAGCAGTATTTTTTAATGTTTCA
This sequence comes from Flavobacteriia bacterium, assembly GCA_947463445.1. Taxonomy (GTDB): domain Bacteria; phylum Bacteroidota; class Bacteroidia; order Flavobacteriales_D; family Crocinitomicaceae; genus CANHVK01. The sequence continues at coordinate 45,579 of CANHRS010000001.1, forward strand.
TTAATTTTTCCACGAACTTCACCATAATCAACATATGGTTCGATAGCAGGTGAACGATACATGTCAGGCATATACTCTAAACCAGCGCTATCCTTATCAGCAGAACAAGAAACCATAATAATTCCAGTAACTGCAACTGCGGACAAATTTGTTATTATCTTAAAAATTTTATTCATCACTCTGATAAATTACGATATAATTGGATAATCTATTTAACTTCCTTTTGGTCTAACTCTACGTATCCAGTTGTTTGAATTAAAGAAGTTAATTCTTCTTCCGTAAAATTACTATTTTCAGACATTCTGAATTCCATTACAAAACGGTCATCTGTAGTACGTGGGTCTGGATTAGATGCAGGTAAACCTGGTAAAATTTTATTTCTTAGAAAATAAGTTAAAGCCATACCATGTGCTGCACACAAAACGGTGAACTCAAAAGTAACTGGTATAAATGCAAGAATGTTGTCAAGATATGTGTTATTTGGTTTACCTCCAATATTCATTGGCCAATCTGTAATCATGAAATAACGCATAGCTATAGTAGCTAACATTGTTCCAGTAATTGCATATAAAAATGCCATGATACCTAAACGAGTATTTTGCACTCCAATAATAGGATCAATTCCGTGAATCGGAAATGGAGAGAATACTTCAGATACTTTAACTCCTTTTGCGACTAATTTCTTTGCACCATCTTTTAGTACATCGTCATCGTCATACATTGCGTAGATAATTTTTTCTGCCATGACTCCTTATTAATGATTGTTAGTATTATGGTTATCATCTGCATGCCCATCATGTCCATGCGTATCTGTTGCGTTTTTGTAAGACTCACCAGAAGATTTTAATATTGTTTTCAACTCAGCAATTGGTAATACAGGGAAGAAACGCGCGAACAATAAGAAAAATACAAAAAATAATCCAATTGTTCCAACGTATACCCCTAAATCTATATGACTTGGATAATGCATACTCCAAGAAGATGGTAAATAATCACGGTGAATAGAAGAAACGATAATTACATAACGCTCAAACCACATACCAATATTCACTACAATTGAAATGATGAAAGTAAACAATAAACTTCTTCTTAATGGTCTAATCCACATTAACTGAGGAGAAATTACGTTACATGTCATCATCGACCAATATGCCCACCAATAAGGTCCAGAAAAACGATTAATGAAAGCATATGCTTCATACTCTACACCAGAATACCAAGAGATAAATAACTCAGTAATATATGCAGTACCAACTATTGATCCGGTAACCATAATAACGATGTTCATGTACTCAACGTGACGTGTATGAATATAAGCTTCTAAACGCATCGCTTTACGCATAACAAGCATTAAAGTTTGCACCATAGCGAATCCTGAGAATACAGCACCTGCAACGAAGTAAGGAGGGAATATAGTAGTATGCCATCCCGGAATTACAGAAGTAGCAAAGTCAAAAGATACAATCGAGTGAACGGAGAACACAAGAGGCGTAGCTAAACCTGCTAATATTAATGAAACCATTTCAAAACGATTCCAGTTTTTAGCTCTACCAGACCAACCAAAAGAAAGTATAGAGTACATTTTTTTAGGGATTGGTCTTTTAACACGATCTCTCAAGGTAGCGAAATCAGGAATTAGTCCAATGTACCAGAAAACTACAGAAACGGAAAGATACGTAGAGATTGCAAAAACGTCCCAAAGCAGCGGTGAGTTAAAGTTAACCCACAAAGATCCAAACTGATTTGGAAGTGGAACTACCCAGTATGCTAACCACAATCTTCCCATGTGAATCAATGGAAATATACCAGCCATAAATACAGCAAAAATTGTCATTGCTTCTGCAGAACGGTTGATTGCCATTCTCCATTTTTGTCTAAATAACAATAATACTGCTGAGATTAGCGTACCAGCGTGACCGATACCTACCCACCAAACGAAGTTAGTGATATCCCATGCCCAACCAATTGTTTTGTTTAATCCCCAAACACCAATACCAGTTCCAATCAAGTAAGCTATACAACCTACTCCATATAATCCGATAATCAATGCTATTGAGAAAAGAACATACCACATTTTTGGTGCCTTATCCTCGATAGGTTTACATACATCAGCTGTAATATCTGTGTATGTTTTGTGACCTAAAATTAGAGGTTCTCTAATTGCTGCTTCCTTATGCATTACTTTCTAATTTAGCGATTAATGATGAGCTTTATTTTCTTTCTTTTCACCGTGGTGAGCAGTTTCTTTAACAACTTGTAACTTTTCTAAGTCAGCATTTTTTTCATTTCTAACTTTTACTTGGTACCAAACGTTAGGTTTTACACCAACCTCTTCTAAAGCTTGGTAAGAACGTTTATCATCTGCATTTTTACGAACCATAGATTTAATATCGTTCCAGTCACCAACAGTAATTGCGTTTGTAGGACAAACTTCAGCACACGCAGTAGTTACATCTCCATCAATTACTGGTCTAGATTCTTTTTTAGCAACTAATTTTCCAGCTTGAATTTTTTGCACACAAAAAGAACATTTTTCCATTACACCACGAGTACGAACAGTTACGTCAGGATTTAACACCATACGACCTAGATCGTCTTGTGCAGGATTTACTTGTGTGAATTTTTTATACGAAGGATAATTAAACCAGTTGAAACGTCTTACTTTGTAAGGACAATTGTTTGCACAATATCTAGTTCCAATACATCTATTGTAAGCCATCTGATTTAAACCTTCATTACTATGGTTAGTAGCAGCAACTGGACAAACTGTTTCACACGATGCATGATTACAGTGTTGACACATCATTGGCATATGAACAACTTTAGGATTTTGAGCAGCTATTTCCGCTTTACCATAATCAAAAGTTTCTTTATTTTCTCTTGTACCTACTGTAGCTTCTTCATCCGATGCATAGTAACGGTCAATACGTAACCAATGCATTTCACGACCTCTACGTACTTCATCTTTACCAACAACAGGAACGTTGTTTTCAGATTGACATGCAACCAAACAAGATCCACATCCGATACAAGAGGAAAGATCGATAGTCATTCCCCATCTGTGGCCAATTTTCTCCACTGGATGTGCTTCCCATAAGTCAAACTTACTGATATGCTCTGGACCATGATGCGTTTCCAACATATGAGGAGGATTGTACGCTTCTTTATCTTTAGAAGTATAAATATCTAATGTCGTTTCACGAACAATAGAATGACGACCCATTACTGTATGGTGAATCTGAGTTGCAGCGATTGGATAGATTCCATCCACTTTTGTTACAGTCCCATTTGCAGCATAGGATAATGTACCGTGTTCAAAAGAGGTAAAAACGAAAGCGTTTTTACCAATCGGTAAGCGTTTACCATTTTCGTCAGTTGCGTGACCACCGTATTCTTTTGTTTGAAATGCAGCGTTACCGATATTTTCATCGTTAGCACCTCTTCCATATCCTAATGCAACACCAACAGTACCTGGAGCTTGACCAGGAGAAGGGTATACAGGTAATCTTAATTCTCTATTTCCAACTTTAACAGATGCTAAATTCAATCCATTTTCTTGATCAAAAGTAGTAGCGTATGTAGTACCCATTTCAGTAGGGTTCATTGTAATATAGTTATCCCAAGTTACTTTAGAGATAGGATCTGGTAACTCTTGCAACCATGGATTGTTAGCCTGTGCACCAATACCAATACCCGCTTTTATGTAAAGAACAACTTCTAAAGCAGAACCCTTAGGAAGTTTTCCAGCAACTTTATTCAAGGCACCTTCGTTAAAAAGAGCAGGAGTATTTTCTACAGCAACCTCAATACAACTGTCGTGAATTGCTTTATTCCAAAAAGTTTCGAAATCAGCATATTTTGAAGTTGCTTTAATATTATCTGCAGACCATGTTGTTTTGATTAAATCATACACCACTGAAGAATCCTTTCCAGAACGTTTAACAGCACCAGCCCAAACTAAGAAAGATTCTTGTGCAGCTGAAGTTTCAAATAATGGACGGATTGTAGGTTGTGCGATTGCATAATGACTTTTCTTTGGATTAAAATCATTCCAAGCTTCTAATGCATGGTGATCCGGACAAACGTATTTACATTTAGTCGCTGTTTCATCCGCATAACCTGCTAATGAAATTGTTAAATCAACTTTAGTCAAAGCTTTTCCAAAAGCTTCTCCATTTGCTAATGTATACACAGGGTTCACACCATAGAAAATCACCGCAGCTGGAGCATTACCAGCAATTGTGTTTGATACAAATGTATTCAAAAACTCATCGTTGGAGGCAAATAAATTAACAGTATTAGATGTGTTAATTGTTTTGCCATAATTTCCCAATACTGAATTAAGCTTGTTAACCAGTATTTGAACAGCAGTATTATTAGAACCAGCAACAACAATAGATTCACCTTTTGATTTTCTTAAAGATTCAAAAGCCAAATCAGCTATCTCTTGTGCTTGTTTTGAAAGCGTGGTTGCTGCAGCAGTTTTAACACCAAATTTATTTAATAAATATGCAAGTACATTTGCTTCTTCAGAAGGTTTAACCATCCCTCTGTAATCAGCATTAGTACCTGTTATAGAAAGTATAGACTCAAATTGGAAATGTTTAGACATCCATTCACCGTCAGGGTTTCTTCTAGTACTCCATTGGGATGTATATTCAGTTGCTAATAACCAAGTAGATAAGAAATCAGCACCTACAGATACAATCGTTTTAGCCTTAGAGAAATCATATTCTGGAATAAAATCAGCACCAAAAGATTCTTTATTTGCATTTCTAATACCAGCATAAGATACAGCATCGTATTGAATGTGCTCAAAATTACTAGCAGTTTCCTCACCTCCATTTACAAATGCTTTCAATTGTGCAATAGCAGCGTTTGTAGATGGAGAAATAATTGTATTAGAAACTAAAACAACCTTTCCTTTTTTGCCTTTGATATCCTTTAATTTCGCTTTAATCTCAGCATCAACTGTAGACCAAGAAGCAGCGCTATTCCCTTTTCTTGCTCCAGCTAAACGTGCTGAATCATACAAAGGAAGAACAGATGCAATAATTTGAGGATTTGCAGCACCTTTTGATATACCGAAATCTTTATTTCCTTTAATGTAAATAGGGCGACCTTCTCTCGTTTTCACCAAGATTGAAGCATACGATGTTCCATCGTAATACGTAGACGCATACCAAGTTGGCATACCTGGAGTAACGTTTTCTGGTTTAACTACATAAGGTATTGCTTTTGTCACTGGTGATTCACACGCAGCAACAGTAGCAGCAGCAACACTAAAACCTAAAAATTTCAAGAAATCTCTACGGGCAGTAGAAGTTTCTTTTAGATTTTCGTCTGCTAAAAATTCATCCACTGACATGGATTGAGGAAACTCTTGGTCTCTACCTTCCACGAAACTAGGAGTTTCGTTTAATTCTTCAAGACCTTTCCAATATTTTCTATTCGTACTCATATGCTTTTAGCCTAGTCGTTTAATATTAATAGTGACATTTTGCGCATTCCCATCCTCCAAGTTCTTTAACGGTAACTTTACCATCATCTAAGTACTTGTTGTAAAGAGATTTGTCGTTATTCAATAGACGTCTATGAATTTCATCATAGTATCCATCTTTTTTACCATCTAATGGCCCTTCTTGAATTGCTTTTTCACCGTGACATTCGATACACCATCCCATCGTTAATGTTGGACGAGTCAACGGAATATTTCCTTCAATTTTATTTAATTCACCAACAGGAACTACACGAGCAGTTTCTTTTTGTTTTGTCATATCACCATGACACTGCTTACAGTCTACGCCACCAACAACAACGTGTTGTGAGTGATTAAAATAAACGTGATCTGGAAGAACGTGTACTTTATTCCATTTGATAGGTTTAGTGTGACCAGTATATGACCCAGCACCTTCCGTACTCCAACCAGCTGCTTCGTAAATAGCTTTGATTTTTTCTTGTTGTTCTGGAGTTCTACCATTAACTTGTTTGTGACAATTCATACAAACATTGACAGTCGGTAAACTAGCAGATTTAGATTTTGTTACAGAATTATGACAGTATTTACAATCGATGCCATTTACGCCTGCATGTATATCATGCGGAAATTCAATTGGCTGTGATGGTTGGTAATCTTCTACAACACCTATATCGCCCAAACTTAGAACTAGAGAAACAATTAAAGAGAAAACCAACACTAAAGAAGTTATACCTACATAAATTTTATTTTTCCAAGCCCAAGCTTTAAACTCTTGCATGTAACTTTGTTCGTCTGCATCATTCGCTTCATTTAAAGCAGCTTTCAGCTGACGACGAACACCACTCACAGCACCTATAATTACAGCAAAAATTACACCTAAAAGAATCCACACCCAAGAAAAAGAACCCTCTTCCGTTTCTTCAGACATATTAGATTCTCCCATAGCACCTCCACTACCATCAGCTGCTCCCCCTGCAGCTCCACCTGCCGCTGGGTCTGGTGTAGAATCTACATAATCAAAAATCGCATCGATTTCTTCTTTTTTCAATTCAGGAAATGCTTGCATCGCACTAGCAGCCCAAGTAGAAACTGTTTGTGCGTAAGGATCGGAAGCTGCTGCTGCTTGCCAGTTATTTACCCATTGGTAAATTGAACCTTCTTTCGCTCCTCCATCAGCCCATTTTTTACGAACTTGGAATAATTTTGGCCCAGTCCCATTCTTATGTGGTTGGTGACAGGTAGCACATTTAGCCTTAAAAAGACCTTCTCCTTGTGCATTAGCATTAAATGAACCTGCAAAAAGCAACATAGATAACGTTGCTAAAGCCCATTTGTTAACTGATTTAAACACTTGATTTATAAATATTTTCATAAATAAATTTTTTGTCGTGTGAGAAAATACACCATTTGACATCAGCAAAATTAAAATAATCACAGTGATTTATGACAATTCTATGACAATTTTACTTGTAGATGTTTTAATTTAAAATGATTCTAAATAAGGATGTGAAAAATTAAAATGAATTAACAATTTTATGGTGACAACTCGATAGAGTAAAATTCCTATTTAAGTATATCTTTGCAAGCATGAAAACACAATTATTTATACTTTTTATCTTATTGTCTGCCATTGGATTTAGTCAGAATACTAAGGAAAATTCAGGAGTAGTAATTATTAAAGACAAAAAAATTGATGATTTAATTAAAAATAAAAGTAACATACGACGCGTTTCTACAGCAGGATATCGGGTGCAAATTTATTTTAGTACAGATAAGGATAAAGTGCAAGAATTGCGCATGAAATTCATCAAACAATACCCTAAGATGGAAACATATATAACTTTTGATGCTCCAAATTACATTTTAAGGGTAGGTGATTTCTCGGAAAAAAACGATGCTGAACGATTTAAAAAGGAAATATTTCGTGAATATCCTGAAAACTTCATTATTAAAACAGCAATCAATGTTCCAAATGATGATGAAGACAATTGGGACTCTAAAGATAAGAGTGACGAAGTGACGAAGTGACGAAGTGACGCTTTTATTATAGTTTTTAGATTAACAGATTGCAGATTGGTAGATTGCAGATTACAAATTGACAGATTTTCAGATTGGTCGTGTGGCTACGAAGCCCGTTGAAAAACATGCTTGGAGAAGATATCCACCGGTGGGTGCGTCCCAGTCAATCATTTCACCAACAATACTAATTTTTGGATAGTTGATTAAACGTAAGTTTTCATCCAATTCATTCCAAGAAACTCCACCACAACACGAAATTGCTTCTTCAATAGGCCTGAACGAAATTGGTTGAATGAAAAAAGACTTTATTAATTTTGCTATATAATGTGTTGATGTATAGTTATCCTTTGTTAAGTAAGTTTTAAACCAAAAAATTATTGGATTGGGAATTTTCAATTTGTTTAATCCTTCCGAAATATTTTTTGCATTGCTTAAAACTTCAACAATTTCATTTTCGAAAAAATCGGGTTTGAAATCAATCAAAATTGGTAAAGAAATATTTGAGCGAATTGAAGGATTGAGATAATAAATAGGTGCTCCTTCTACTCCGTAATTGGTCAAAACAACCTCTCCTTTTCGCCTTGCATTGTGATGAGAGACAATTACATTTTTAAAAACTTCTCCTTGAAATTTTTGTAAAAATTCAGTTGGTAATAAACAGTTAATTCCTGCATTAGAAGCCTGGAATGGAACAATTTCAATTTTTTTAGATTTAAATAACGAAACCCAAGCAGTATCTGATCCTGTTTTTGGCCAAGAGGCAGCACCTAGTCCTAAAACAAGGTGATCGAATCGGTGTTTTTCAAAAACTGTATTTGTTTTTATAACAACTTCATCCGAAGAAAAGTCTTGGAGTGTTGCGTTGAAGAAAAACTTTACACCTTGACTTTTTAAAAAATTCAACCAAGTTTTCAAGACAAAAGCCGGTTTGACTTCTTTCACAGGAAAAATTTTACCAGAGGAACCTACATAGGTTTCAATTCCTAATTCTTTGAACCAAGCAATTAAGTCAACGTTCGTAAACTGACGAACAATAGCTGCAATTTGGGAATGAGAATAATAAGAACTAAAGTCATCCAATGAGCCTTCATGCGTTAGATTAAAACCACCATCCCCTGCAACAAGAAACTTACGACCAGCGGTTTTCATTTTCTCAAAAACAAGTACTTCATAACCATTTTTGATTGCATGTGTAGCAGCCATGAGTGAAGCAGGTCCAGCACCGATGATAATAGTTTTCATATAGAAAAATTAAATAAAAATTCCGCAGGATTATAAATCACTGCGGAACATTTTATTAATGTGTAGAATTAATATACTTTATATATTTTATTTCACTGATATTTGAGCAGCCATTGCTTGTGCTTTTTCCACGAGCTCTGTGACATCTTGATTTCCGTAAGTTAAAGTAACCGCCATTCTTCGGTAAGGACGGGTAGATGGTTTACCAAAGAGACGCAAATCACTATTTGAGAAAATAGCCGCTTGGTCTAATCCTATAAAAACTGGTTCGTTTTCTGAAGTTTCAGTCGCTAAAACAACTGCACTTGCACCATTTCTATGCAAATCGATTTGAGGAATTGGAATATTTAATATTGAACGTGCGTGTAATTCAAATTCATTGTAGGATTGTGTACCTGCTAGTGTAACCATACCAGTATCATGAGGTCTTGGAGAAAGTTCTGAAAAATAAGCACCTTCTTTTGTAATAAAGAATTCAACTCCCCAAAGACCAGCGCCACCTAAAGCTTTCGTAACATCTGCAGCCATTTGTTGTGCCTCTTTTAAATGTTCTTCATTCATTGGCATTGGTTGCCAACTTTCTTGGTAGTCTCCTCGTTCTTGTCTATGACCTATTGGTGGACAAAATAATGTTGGTCCATCTTTTTGAGTTACTGTTAACAAAGTAATTTCGTAGTCAAAATCTATGAAACCTTCCACTATTACTTCTTTCAAATCTCCTCTTGAACCTTCTAAAGCGTAGTCCCATGCTTTTTGCCAATCTGCTTCCGTTTTAATTACGGATTGTCCTTTACCAGAACTTGACATTAATGGTTTTACAACACATGGCATTCCGGTAAATTTTACTGCTTCTACTAACTCATTATAGGAAGTAGCATATTTATATTTCGCAGTTCGAACTCCTACTTCAATAGCGGCAAGGTCTCGAATCGCTTTACGGTTCATCGTAAAATTCGCTGCTTTGGCACTTGGCACTACTTGTATTCCTTGTTTTTCATAATCATAGAAACGTTCTGTACGAATCGCTTCAATTTCAGGTACTATAAGATCTGGTTTGTGTTTTGCAACAATTTGATCCAACTGATCCCCATTTAACATATCTATCACTTCAAAATCGTGCGCAACTTGCATCGCTGGTGCATTTTCATAACTATCTACTGCTATTACATATTGTCCAAGACGTTGTGCAGCGATGGTAAATTCTTTTCCTAATTCACCAGAACCTAGTAGTAAAATTTTTTTTCTCATAAAACAAAGGTAATAAATAAGAAAAAATAGCGCAAAAAATTATTTCTTCTTACAAGCAAACTCATAACCAAAGTAAAAAAAGACTACTTTTGTTGTTTTCAAAACAAGAATTTATGTCGATTGGTGTTAAAATATTTGCTGGAAGAGCCTCGAAAGATTTAGCAGGAAGAATTGCAGCTTCCTATGGTACTACTTTAGGTGATGTTAAAGTATTAGATTTCAGCGATGGGGAATTTCAACCATCTTTTGAAGAAACTGTTCGTGGACAAGATGTATTTATTGTACAATCTACTATGCCGCCAAGCGACAATTTATTTGAATTATTATTATTAATTGATGCTGCAAAAAGAGCATCTGCTAGAAAGATTATAGCTGTTATTCCTTATTTTGGATTAGCAAGACAAGATAGAAAAGATAAACCACGTGTTGCAATTGGTGCTAAATTGGTTGCGAATATGTTAATGGCTGCTGGTGTAGACCGTGTAATAACGATGGATTTACATGCGGAGCAAATTCAAGGATTTTTCGAAGTTCCTGTAGATCATTTATATGCATCTACTATATTCTACAAAGAGTTACATGAGTTAAACAAAACTGGAAACTTAATCATGGCTGCACCAGATGCTGGAGGAGCTAAGCGCGCAAATTCATATGCTAAAGTTTTAAATATCGGTTTAGCATTATGTCACAAAAATCGTAAAAAAGCGAATGAGATTGCGGAGATGACCGTTATTGGAGATGTTGCAGGTAAAGATGTAATCCTAGTTGATGACATGTGTGATACCGCTGGGACATTGACAACTGCGGCTGATTTATTTATAGAGAAAGGTGCAAAAAGTGTTCGTGCATTTTGTACACATGCCATCTTATCGGGTCCAGCTTATGAGCGTATTGAAAATTCAAAAATTACAGAATTAATCGTTACGGATACCATTCCATTAAAGAGACATTCTGACAAAATAAGAGTATTGCCAGTTGACGAGTTGTTTGCAGATGTTATTAAAAGTTTGATAACAAACAAGTCAATTAGTGATTTATTTGTAATTTCGTAATCTAATAATCAAAAATAAAACAAATGAAAGTATCAAAATTGAGCGGTTTGTTGAGAGCAAACGTAGGGAAGAAAGATGCTGCAGCACTTCGCAGAGAAGAGAGAGTACCATGTGTACTTTATGGACAAGGAACGCAAGTTCACTTTTCAGCTCGCAGAATTGACGTTGAAAAATTAGTGTTCACTCCAGAGGTGTATCAAGTTGATTTAGATGTTGAAGGAAGAACAGCGAAAGCGATTATCCAAGATATCCAACAAGATAATTTAAATGGAAAAGTAAAACACGTAGATTTCTATGAGTTGAACGAAGCTAAACCAGTTAAAGTTGCATTACCAGTTCGTTTAACTGGAGCATCTCGTGGTGTATTAGCAGGGGGTAAATTATTACAAGTATTCCGTCGTTTGACAGTATTTGCTTTACCAAGTGCTTTACCAGATGCTGTAACAATTGACATTACAAAATTACGTATTGGACAATCTATTCGTGTAGGACAAATCGAAGCGAATGGTTTATCTTTCTTGGAGCCTGCTAACGCAGTAGTAGTTTCCGTTAAAATGGCAAGAGGAGCTGCTAAAGGTTCTGATGCTGATGACGAGGACGAAGAGTAAGAAATATCTTTTTAGAATTGGAAGCCTGGCGATTTTTCGTCAGGCTTTTTTATGTTATAAATCTTATCTTTGTATTATGACTGAACTAGAACAAAACCTACAAATACGCTTTCCGAATGCAGAAATCACCCTGTTGGAAAAACAATCGGATACGGATATGGATTTACTATTAATTTCTACTGTAAAACGTTCGCCAATTCAATTATTAATGACTTGTGGACTATCCGAATACGAGCAGCCTGTTCCAGAGAAATACAAAACACTTCAACATATTGAACTTTATTTTTGTTTACCAAGTTATTGGGATTTAAATGCTATTGACAGTCCTTCTATGCATTGGGTAAAACCATGGATACAGAAACTAGCTCGATTTTTACTCGAAAAACAAACTTGGTATGGTGTTGGACATACATTTCCGAATGGAAATCCTTCGGAAGCAATCTCCCCAACGATGCAGCAAAAATATTTTTTATTGAATACCCCAACCTATTTTTCGGAGGAATTACAACCTTTATTTGTAGCTGGAAAAACCATTGAATTTTTAGCGATTGTTCCCATTTTTGAGGATGAATTAGATTATAAAATGGGAAAGGGTACGTATAAATTACAAAAGAAATTCTTAGATAAGAATATAACAGAACTATTGGATGATTATCGTATGTCTACCTTAAAAAACAAATGGCGTGTATTTCGTTAAACGCTAATTTTTCTATAACAAAAAAACACTAATTACTTCAAGCTAACGAACTTTAGCTAATTATACAATATATTTGCAAGTTATACGTTATAGGGTACAATTTTAAGATTATGGAACAACAATTAGATACAATCATACAAAAGGAAAATATCGTTCAATTTATCTGGAAAAAGCGGAAATTAATTGGCGCAGTTACCTTTTTTGGTGCTATTACATCTTTGATTATTTCATTTTTTATCACCCCTGAATATTTATCCACTGCGATTGTTTTCCCAACAGCAACAAGTTCTGTATCCTTCTCTGAGCAACGGAATGCTAAAGCATCCTCTATGGATTTTGGAGAAGAGGAGCAATCTGAACAAATGATACAAATCTTGCAATCTGCCCAAATACGTGATCGTATAGTGAAGCAATTTGGACTGATGAAGCATTATGAAATTAAACACACAGATCCATATAAGAATCATAAATTAGGTGAACAGTATACCAGTCACTTTAGTTTTACTCGCACACGTTATGGTTCAATTCAAATAGATGTATTAGATAAAGATGCTACAAAAGCTGCTGCTATGGCAAATAAAATTGTAGACCTCATCGATACTGTAAAAAATGAAATGATTAAGGCTAGAACTATTCCTGCTTATGAAATTAATAAGCGAGAAAAAGAACTAATTGAACAAGATATTAAAATCATTCTTAACCGCCTGGATAGTTTAAGTGCTATTGGTGTAGTAACGGATGAAGGTCGCGCAACCCTTTTTCAAGCATATAATGAAGCAAAAGGGAAAGAAGATAGACGTTATTTCCGAAAGCAGATTGAAGTGAATATAAAACATGGAGCAGAATTTGATGGTTTATCGATGATGCGGGATGAAAAAATGACAAAATTAGCAGAATTTGAAACCGCGTATGACCAGGCAGAATCAGATGCAAATGCCAATTTTAGTCACAAATTCGTTGTGGAACGAGCAGTGAAAGCAGATAAGAAAGAAAAACCAAAAAAATCAGTGATTGTTCTTATTTCAACACTTTCTACCCTATTATTTATGATATTCTTATTGTTGTTACAAGAACGTATCCAAGAACTTAGAAAAACGTCCTAGTGCAAATGGTTAAATCCAATTTATTCGCAATTATCGGAGGTAGTTTATTTATACTATTTTCTCTAGTTGCTTTTTATGTAGAAAATTGGTTTTACTTTTTTACGCCATTTGCGCTTCTTATTATCTACATATCGATTTATCACACCAAATATGTATTTCTATTTATCCTGTTTGCAACTCCATTAAGTATAAACATTGAGGAATTTGTAACGAGTGTTGGTTTATATGTCCCAACTGAACCCTTGTTATTTGGACTACTATTACTCGTGATTATGTATCAATTACGGACAAATTTTATCCCCGCATTTATTTTTAAAAACGAAATTGTTTGGGCTATTGGTATCTATTTAACTTGGATTTTTATTAGTGCTTGCATGAGTACACATCCCCTAGTCTCTTTTAAATTTTTATTGGTAAAACTTTGGTATGTAGTTCCGTTAATTGGTTTTGGTGCACACATTTTTCAAAACAAACGGTATATCCGTTCATTTTTGTGGCTCTATAGTGTGTCTATGTGTATTGTGATTGTTTACACCGTCATTAAGCATGCTGGGTATGGTTTTGCGGAAAAACAAAGTCATTGGGTAATGGATCCTTTTTTTCGGGATCACACAATTTATGGCGCAGCGGTAGCATTGATTTTTCCATTTCTTTTAGGATTATACTTCTCCAAAAAGCACGATTTATTTACCCAAGTTATTTTAATAGTGCTGTTAATAATCAATTTAACCGGTTTGTATTTTTCCTATACCCGTGCTGCCTGGTTAAGTATTGTTGCTGCAGGCGGAGTTTGGTTATTAATCGCTTTTAAAATAAAATTTAAGTACATTCTCTTCACTGTTATCAGTTTGGTTGTGGTATTGGCTCTCTCTTGGACCGAAATTCAATTTGCATTAGCCAAAAATAAATCCGAACATACAACAGAAGATTTTGGAAAACGTTTGGAAAGTGCAGCAAATGTTACCACGGATGCTTCCAATTTGGAGCGTTTAAATCGCTGGTCGTGTGCTATTTCCATGTTTGAGGAACGTCCTATTTTTGGTTTCGGTCCAGGAACCTACGCTTTTGAATATGCACGTTTTCAAAAACCAGAAAATTTAACGATTATTTCCACCAATTTTGGGGATGGTGGAAATGCGCACAGTGAATATTTAGGGCCATTATCGGAAATGGGCGTTTTTGGGTTAATAACGACTTTGTTGTTAATTGGTACAATTTTTTATAAAGGAATTACCTTATATAATCGTTGGGACGAAGGAGATCGCGAGATGCGCGTATTATTATTATGCATGCTATTGTCTTTGGTAACTTATTTCGTACATGGAATACTTAACAATTACTTGGATACAGATAAAGCATGTGTGCCGATTTTTGCGATTTGTGCATGTATTGTTGTGATGGAGAAACGAGTGACGGGAGACGAGAGACGAGAGACGAAGTGACGAATTATTTAAACGCTTACTCCGAATAGGTAACCTACAAGTGCTGTTAGCCCCATTGCGAGGGTGCCCCAGATGGTTATGCGCAAGATTGCTTTTTTAATACTGGAACCACCAGTTTTTGCAGCGATTGTTCCGAGTAAAACTAAAAAGAGGATCGACGAGCCGTATAAGGCATATTCCATTCCTGTTAAAGGACAAAAAAGCACAACTAGCAAAGGTAAAACTCCACCGAGTGTAAATGCAGCGCCAGAAGCCAATGCAGCTTGGATAGGATTTGCCTGACTTATTTCATTGATACCTAACTCATCGCGGACATGCGCAGCCAACGCATCTTTTGCAGTAAGTTCTTTAGCTACTTGCATGGCTGTTTCTTTGGATAACCCTCTTTGTTCATAGATGGTTGCTAGAATTTGAAGTTCTTCTTCCGGCATGTCTTGTAGTTCTTGTGCTTCTCGGGCAATATCTGCTTTTTCGGTATCCATTTGGGAACTTACCGACACATATTCTCCGGCAGCCATTGCCAATGCACCAGCAACTAGGCCAGCAATGGTAGCTAACACAATAGGTTCACGCGAATTACTCGCTGCAGCAATACCAATAGCGATACTCGTAATGGAAAGAATACCATCGTTGGCACCTAATACAGCGGCACGGAGCCAATTACTTCTATGTATGTAATGATTGTCTAGGTAATTATCGATATCTACCATACGATCTTGAATTATAGTTGACTTAAAGATACATTAATAGTAGATTATGTATGAAGAAAAAATAACATTTCAGATTAATAATTGGTTTAACTTGTCAAAAAAATGATTTTAATTTGACAAATAAGCCAAATTCAAGTAAGTTTGTGTTAGTCTCAAACGGGAGAGACTTATTAAAAAATAGGGTTTGCTAAACTGCCTGTTTAAGAAAAGAAAACAGTATGAAAAGTGATTTAAAACAAAAGCACTAGAATTAAGTTTAGCTAGAAACAATATGAATGAGATAATAGAAAGGTTAGGGATAAAAACTCATAATGAGTTTAAAAAGCAGTTAGAAAGCTCTTTAATAGGACATAGTATGAGCAAAAATAAAATTGTTGGGAAAACACTGAGGAAGAGATCTTTTTCAAATCTTTAAAGAAAAAATGCATTTACAGAAATAATTATTTAACGCTTAAAGAAGCTGAAATATCTATTTTTCAATGGATAGAAATGTGTTATAATACAAATCGAATTCACAATAGTCTTTGGAATAAATAATTTAAACAATTGACTAAATCAAATTAAAATCAAAACTTATCATCATAGCATAATTTAGTCTCCAGAATTTTAGGACAAGTCTAGAGGAGAAGGTAGATTTTAAGTACCAAGTTGATCAATAGTTTCTAAATTATTTTCTCTTTTTTTGATCAACTCATAACTTATTTTTATCCAGATTAGAATACATGGAAATGCTTTTAAAGCATAAGGAATAATTAGGCTTTCTCTTAGTTGTCTTGGAAATAAATCTGTAGGGGAAAACGAGGTAAGTAGCATTGCAAGGATAAATAACGTATTATTTATTTTGTTTTTCTCGCTGATAATATACCATATCGCCACACCAGCCATAGCAATAATAAAGGTTGGAGATTCTGCTTTATGGTTAAAAATAACAATCCATAATAATACCGAACATAGCATTAGAATACGGAATGTTTCGTCTTTATATAACTTGATTTTAACTAAAGGAATTAGAAATACAACAATCCCAATCAAAACTACGATGTTCTTATTAAAGTCTACCGAAAACCAAGTGTGAATCCATCCCATGACTGAAAATCCGTAAGACGCATTGTGATCGTCTTTAAGTAAATATAAATAACTTGAAAACAGTTTTATGTACTGATTATAATCTACAAAAAATAAAGGGATAACTAGTAAAATAGTACTCCAGAAAACTGTGTAAACAATCGATTTCCATTTGTTTGGGTAAAACAAAAACAATACAAAACCGACAATCCCAAAGAGTTTTATAAAGACAGAAAAGACGATACATAGAGATGCCCAAAAGACTTTGTCGCGTTCTAATAGTCCGAAAGTCAATACTAATAATCCTGCAATCAATCCGTTTGATTGTTCACTTTGCATGGAAGTTAATAATTCTAGAAGAACGATAAATAACAATAATCCTTTTTTTAAATTGCTGATCTTCGGAAGATAGTAAATTGCAAAATAGAGAATTAAAGCATTCAATAAATTCCACAAACACAACCCAAGCCAATCAGGTAACACATTAAAAATCGTAAAAAATGCAGAAAACGATGGAGTGTATTTAAATAAATCCCAATGTTCTTGGGGATATAATTTATATAAGTCCTGACCATGTCTTAGGTGTTCAGCTGATTTTTCAAAAATAACGTAGTTATTATATTTATTGTATTCTAATCCATTATCAAACGTAGTTTTAGAACCAAAATACGATTGAAAACTTGCTATTAGTGCAAATAGAATGTAAATAACAAGAACTATTCGTAAATTAGAAACTATTTTATTAACTTTTTCTTTCATTTTTTTAATTGTATTCCGATAAAAAAGAATCCATTTAAATGGCTTCTTTATGAAAATCGTTATTTTGTTTTGCACAACTAAACATACTAATTGTAAAAGTAGCTATTTTTCAAGTAAATATGTTTTCGGACAGCTGATTTATTTAATCAATGATAAATTTATCAAAGATTCTATTAAAAAAGTGATTCCGATAGATACATTAAGCTTTTAAAGATTAAAGATCATCTATTTAGTATGCTTTTCTGCTCTATTTCGAAATGTAATTCCTTAGGAAAAGTTTAAGGAGCAATGCACGGATTGTCATGAAAAACATACCATTTCATATTGATTAATATTACAAAAAAGAATTACTTTATCAGATACTAATAATAAAAGTAAAGTTGAATTTTTGAAAATATTTATAATAAACTAATAAATCAATATGAGGCTATTTTACGGGAAATGAAACCGCTAGTAATAACGGTTTTATTCATTAAAAACATGCGAAAAAACCTTACAAAAAACTTAAACAACATAGGCTACCACTTTTTGGTAGCCTATGTTTTTTTTAACTCAAATCCCCATGAGTTCTTTTAATTCATTGGTGTTATTAATTTTAGCTAGTGGCTTAAAGGTCAGTTTTTGAGAAGTTGGATTATCTTTAGAACATTTAAGTAGTTGCTCTGTATCCACTTTTGCTAGTACATCTCCTTCTAAAACAGTGTATAAAGCTGCAGATTCATCTTTCATAAGAATTAATTTTTTAGAGAAAGCATAATCAATACTTATTTTATCGCGTTTACTTACATAGAAAAAACGTTCTGGTACAAATCCATTTTTCCCTTTTGGGACAACTAGCTCTACTATTGCTTCGAAAGCCTCTGGATTTTGATAAAAACGATCACAGTTATATACACCAAACTGACTAATAGTCAATGCTCTATAAACATCATTCATTTTAGCAAGTATACTTTCTTGCTCTTGAATTTCTTTTAATGTTTCTGCATAGTTAGTATCCCATTTTTCAGGCCCGAACTTAAACAAACTTTTGATGGCCATTTTAGGTCGGATTAAGGTGATAAACGTTTCCGTTTTATCATCCGGGTTAGTACAGGTAAGTTCGTAGACATTGTCCTCTTTCTTTATTAATTTAGCATACGATGCTTTTTCCCAATTTGGAAATTTCTTTCTGTCGACACTTTCCCAAACAAGGTAACAAGCAGGTAATTTGTTTTCATTTATATCTACTTGAGCACAACACAAAATACGTTCCGCGTCCACACCATACTTTAATAAACGTTTAGGAATTGCTTTATTTGGATTTTTATAATAGGAATAAATCTCTTTTTCATTATTATTTAGAAACTCATCTAATAAACTATAAAAGTCAAACACAAAAAGCTCATTGTTAAATGCAGTTTTTCCTTTCAATTTGGCAAGTTGACGACGAATTATTTCTTTATCCATATTTGGAATTTTTGTTTCTTCTTCCGTTTTTGTCCAAAGTCCTGTTTTTTTATTAAGTATGAAATTAGAAAACCCATTTTCGGCAGAATAACTAGATAAATCCATTTTTATTGGATGTTGTTTATCAATCATCACTTCTTGTCCGGACGCAGTAGTTGCCTGTATTTCAAACATTCCGGCAGATTGAAAAGGAACATTTTTATTTTCGCTATCTGAATATTTCATTGGAATTCCAGAAGTTATCATTTCAGCAGGATCCATGATGGATTGGAGGTGCAAGGTAACAGGTTCCGTTATTGGAACGCCATCTTTATCCACCAAACTTAATGAATCCATATAAATTTTCGAGCCGTTTTGTGTTGTAATAATTTGACTTACATTTGGTTGTACTACAAAACTTTCTTTCGGCAAAGACACCGATTTGAAAGGCGAAGTATATGCTAATTTATTTTTTGCTTTTGCTTTTACTTTGTTTTTATGAACAGATGTATTACAAGCACCTAATAATAGAGAACTAACTATCATGCAGTTAGCAATCATTGTATGTATTGGTTTCATAGGGATGAAGATTAAAGGTTAAGTAACATCATTGCATAGATTTCGGATTTAGATAGTAAGCACAAGCTATGGAAGCATAACAAAATTGGGTTCCAAGGTATTTTGGTCCATTTGGAAAGGTATTGCTATTTTCATTTTGAAGAATATTTTGATACTTCTTATGAAAACCGATATTATAACAAGCAGCATAAAAACGAAGTTTATCCTTGGTTGTAGTAAATTTCAAAAAATGAAACTTGTGGTCACAAATAGCAATAAATGCATGTAAATACATCAATTGCCAATCCATTTGCTTCAATCGTGCTAGACGTAATTTTCGCTGAGCTACTGGTGTTGCTTTATGTTTTATAATCAATTTTTTGTAGTGGTAAAAATCCTCTGCATTTTTTTCAATATACTTTTCAATATTCTCCGCAAATGATGGCTTCATTTGAAAGTGACCAATAGAAAAATCAGCAGTATTAGCACCATAACGCATGTAAAGTATTTCAAGTCCAGAAGTTTCGATAAAGTCTTGAATGTAATTATAACGTAATAACTCTGGATAAATAATTGCAGTTACAAACTCATGGTCATGGTGGTATTTACTAGCTTTTTGTTGCATTTTAGATTGATTAGCTTGTAAATATTTAGCTACTAGTACTCGTTCTTCTTTAAAATAACTTTCAAACGAATATGTAGCCAGCGATGTAGCACTAAAACTTAATAGAAGTAGAATAGAAAAAATGCGTTTCATAGCAAAAAAAAATTCTGACAATAAAATACTAACGCAGTTAATGCAAGAATAGTATATGCTAAACACCTGTTTTTGAAATTTATAAACATATAAATAAAAGTTTCGAAAAAAAAACACGAAAGTGATTTTAAGTTACGTTATTACATTATTCACATCGCATTTATTCATTCTTAAATTATATGGCCATGAACAAGATCCTATTGGTGACCAGTATGTTTTTTTGTCTCACATTTCAAACATTAGCAGACGTTTCAACATGGACAAAATTCAGAATAGCTTGGAATTACTCCCACAATCATTTCGAGCGTAGTTCAGAGCTAGCTAAAAAAGCACTTCGTTCAGACGGAAAAAACGGATTTGTGCATTATTGTTTAGGCATGAGTTTATATCAAACCAACGGCATTCAAACAAAGTCAATTAGTTTACTCGATAAAATACTTGGGCATTTAAATTCGGCTATACAACACAAAGATTCACGGATTCAAACCATGATGATTGCGGATACCATTGCCTTACGTGCACTGAAAGAAAAGGCTATGGAGGTTACAAAAAGTGAATTTGTTAAGTTTCCGAGTAAAAGTTTAAAGCGTGTACAAACCATGATTGCGATTTATGGAGATTCAGTAGCGATTTACAAAGAATTTGAAGTAGTAAGAGCGGAAGTAGAAAAAAGACAAGCAGAATTCGCCAAAAAACTGGCAGAACAAACCCTAAATAAAAACAGACAAAAGGACTTAAAATCACTCGAAAAGTCAAGCACTACAATTTATACTATAGAAAAAACGAGTTTGAAAAACTTTAACGATACCTTGGAAAACTATTGTGGAATAGCCCTTACGGTACAACAGAAAAAAGTACTAAAAACAGTACTCAGTTATAACATGATTAGTAGTTATAGCTCAGGGAACAATCCGAAAATTATGCAATTTTTTCACCGAACAGGTTTTACTACAATTAAAAACGATGAAGTAAATTGGTGTGCAGCGTTTGTCAATTATTGTATGGAAGAACTTGGGGTAGCTCACCCAAATTCTCTATTAGCAAAAGATTGGATGAAAGTTGGAATACCTGTGAAAGAACCTCAACCAGGAGACATTGTTGTATTTTGGCGTGGAAAAGAAAAGGGTTGGCAAGGACACGTGGGATTCTTCATCAAGGCAGATAAAGAAAAAAATATAATCTACGTGTTCGGAGGAAATCAGGATGGTGCTGTTTGTTTAAAACCGTTTACTACTGAAAAAGTACTTGGTTATAGACGTGTCACTTTGTGAAAAATTCCTCTTGTAGTGTGTTACAAACTACAAGAGGAATAAATAGATAGCTTAACTTATAAAGTACTTACTCGAATTGCAAGTTCTTGTAATTGTTTATCATCTAAAGTCGATGGAGCATCAATCATGACATCACGACCTTTGTTGTTTTTCGGGAATGCGATGTAGTCACGAATTGAGTCAGAGCCACCCATAGTTGCTACCAAACGGTCTAAACCAAATGCTAAACCTCCGTGTGGCGGCGCACCATATTCAAATGCTTTTAGTAAGAACCCGAATTGTTTTTGCGCTTCTTCCGGCGTGAAACCTAACAATTCGAACATACGTTCTTGTAACGCACGGTCGTGAATACGAATGGATCCACCTCCAAGTTCAACCCCATTCATTGCTAGATCGTATGCATTTGCTCTCACTTTTCCTGGATCCGTATCAATCAACGCGAAATCTTCTGGTTTTGGAGAAGTAAATGGGTGGTGCATTGCATGGTAACGTTCGTTTTCTTCATCCCATTCTAACAACGGGAAGTCCATTACCCATAATGGTTTGAATACATTTGGATTACGTAAACCTAATTCATTCCCCATGTGTAAACGCAACTCATTCATTTGTTTGCGTGTTTTTTCTAGGCCACCACACAGTACTAATAACAAATCACCTGCTTGCATGTTTGCTCTTTCAGCCCACAAAGCCAATTCTTCTTGACTATAGAATTTATCTACGGAAGATTTCAAGGAACCATCTGCATTGTATTTTAAATAGATTAGACCAGTTGCTCCAATTTGCGGACGTTTTACCCAATCTGTCAATGCATCTAATTGTTTACGCGTATATTCCGAACAATCTTTCGCATTAATAGCAATGACTGTTTCTGCATTATCGAAAACAACAAATCCTTTATTTTGCACTAAATCTGTCAAGTAAACAAATTCTAAATCAAAGCGAATGTCTGGTTTATCAGAACCATATTTCTCCATGGCATCCGCATAGGTCATGCGAGGGAAATCCCCTGCAAAAGTTACCCCTTTCACTTCTTGGAAAACGTGTTTCACCAAACCTTCAAACATATTTAATATGTCTTCTTGTTCTACAAACGCCATTTCACAATCGATTTGGGTAAATTCAGGTTGACGATCCGCACGTAAATCTTCATCACGGAAACATTTAACAATTTGATAGTAACGATCAAAACCTGAAACCATTAATAATTGTTTGAATGTTTGTGGAGATTGTGGTAAAGCATAAAACTCCCCCGCATTCATACGACTTGGAACTACAAAATCACGAGCACCTTCTGGCGTAGATTTAATTAAATAAGGAGTTTCAACATCTAAGAAATCATTTTTATCTAAGTATTTACGTGTTTCTAAAGCCACACGATTTCTCAATCGTAATTTTTCTTGTACTGGTCCACGACGTAAATCTAAGTAACGGAATTGTGCACGAAGTTCTTCCCCACCATCTGTTTCATCTTCAATCGTAAAAGGGGGAGTAACAGAGGCATTAAGAATCGTTAACTTAGTAACTAAAATTTCAATTTCACCTGTTGGAATATTTTTATTTTTGCTAGAACGTTCGATTACAGTTCCTTCTACTTGAATTACAAACTCACGACCCAATTTTCTTGCTTGCAGGCAAAGTGTCTCGTTTTCTTCCAAATTGAATGCTAATTGGGTGATTCCATAGCGATCGCGAAGATCTACAAAGGTCATCCCTCCAAGATCACGTGAACGTTGAACCCATCCAGAAAGGGTTACAGTTTGATTATTATTTTCAAGGCGAAGTTCGCCACAAGTATGTGTTCTATACATAGGAGTAAAATTTGAAGAACAAAGATAAAAAAAAGGAGTGCAAAACAGATCATTAAATGAATAACTAAGTCAAAAACAAAATAGTCACTTAAATACGAATAAGAAAATAAATGTAATTGTGTTTATCTATTTAAATATTTGATTATTTTATGTATATTTAATTTACAAAAAAGTATCAATTATGTATTCCATTTGCGTAAAAGGTAAAGTGTTTCGTCCTGTAGTAGTTACTGAAAATCACGTAATCTTAAAGTATAAACTAGAAAATTATAGTAATGTAATTTTCCCAGAAAAAGAAATACCAATTTTCATCAATTTACGGGAAGCAAATATCGCCGTAGATAACGCTTTAGAAATAGTGGAGGAAAAATTCGGAAAGGAGATAGAATTATACCTCCAATTTCCGACGTTTGGTCCTATCTATAAAGTGGATATGCTAGAAAGTAAGTTATTCTAAATCAAGATTTAAACACAATAGCTACAGTAATTTACAAATTGTTTTGTATGTGTAAACGCTTGATTTTCATCGTATATCTCTTCTAAAATTTGACCTAATACATCCGGGAAAAGTTCAATCATTTCCGCTATAGAAACAGATTGTGTAAATAATTCAAACGGACTGTTTTTAATATTCACTAAGGAAATAATAGCACTACTTTTTGGAATACGATGGAAACGCTTGAAATACAAGAAACAATAGAGCATTAACTGAAAAAAGTGTTTAGAATTTTTTGAAGAATCTACCAAATATGCAATTTTATCTTCCGCTTTTTTCAATTCTTTCCCTACATCTTTGACATCTACTTTCCCTGTTTTATAATCCCAAATATAGATTTCATCGTTTAATTCATCTACCCGATCAATTACTCCTTTTAAGGTAATTTCTTTCGGTTGACCAAAAACTTGTACTGTAATTTTTTCTTCCATTTTTTCCTCTAAGGCTAAAATACGAACTCCTATATTATTCAATTCTAATACCCGTTTTCTTTCAAATGCAAAAAAACGTTTTGTCAGCTCTAAAGCCATCGTAAAACTTAAATAATTTTTACCCTTCGAAAAAGCCTCTGCATCCCCATTAAAATGCATACTAAACTGTTTGCGCATTTCGAGTGGATATGCTACAATCATTCGGTCAATATCCTCTACTAAAATCTTAGGTGGAATTGTCTTTTTCTCTATACCATGCTTATCTTTCATTGAAAATGGCAGATATAATTCTTCCAAAACAGCATGCACAAAAGTACCAAGCTGATTACTTTCAATGGATTCCTCTACTTTCTCTTCTTCACCAAAACGTAGTACATATTTATAATAAAAATCAAGCGGACAAGTAAAATATGTTTTTAGTGCACTAGCAGAGATCCCAGTACGTAATAATTGGTCTAATTTTAAAACTAAATCACTCGTTTTATCTATAGATTTAATTGTCGTAATCTGTTGATTTGATTCAAGTGTGTAGAATTTTTTGGTAAAATTTATTTTCGATGAAAACTTGGTTAATTCCAATTCTAATTGCAATAAATAACGACTAGGTTCGTTCGAGTTTACTCCTTCCATGGAAGAAGAATAAGTGATATACATTTCCGAACAAACATGCAAAAGTCGATAAAAATGATGTGCAAATAAACCTTGTTTATCGCGCGGCAAAGGTAAACCAACGTGTTGTCTTAAATCCATTGGTATTAATGTTTGAATAGGATTAGTAGGTGGCATCTTACCTTCATTCATTCCAACTATTAAAATAGTTTCAAAATCCAACAATCTCGTTTCTAAGAGCCCCATAATCTGCAGTCCACCAATAGGATTCCCATAAAAAGCCATCGCATCTCTCGTCCATTCTTGATTAAATAAATTTTTAAATGTATGGATGGACATTTTTGGAAAATTTTCCGATATACAATTTTGAAAATCTATGATTGCCTGATCAAATCCATGTATTAGTGTTTTTTCATACAAATATTTTTTATCTAAAAAACCGAAAAGTGTTTCATTAAATTTTCGGATAAGAGTTAATGCATGTTTCCAATCATTTTTCCAAGGTACATAGAGTAATTCCAAAAGCGCATCCAAACGCGGTGAAATTTGCACCTTATGCACTTGTTGAAAGATGGTATTAAATTTCCGCATATTTTGTTCCTTATCATGAATAAGTTTTTCCTCCTCTTTCGATAATAAAGCAATAATAAATGGATGATTCCAAAAAGCTAATAAGTCCTTGTGGTAAATAACTACTCGTTGGTGTTTCAATATTCCTTCTTGTATTTTAAACAAAAGATCTACCCACGTTCTAACAGAACTATTTTTAAGTGGTAAACCAAGCGTAATATTTGCTTCTCCAACATTGGAAGGAATAGAATTAATTAAAGGAACAATTAAACTTTCATCGGCTAATAAAACGAGTGATTTAGCAATTTTTTCTGGAGAAAAAGAAGCTAAAAGTGAACCTATTGCTTTTACTTGTCCGGTAGACTGCGAGCAGGAAATCAATTGTATATTCTTTTCTTCGGAACCAATTGCATTGCTTATAAACATAGGATTTTTAATTCCTAAATAATTAGTTGTACTTCGAATAAATGCACCCGCTTCGTGGTGTTTATCCTCAAAATAATAGGCGTCTGCATCGACTAACATATGACCTCTACCTAGCTGTTGTAACTGTTTGACGATTTGTTTTTCAGCTAAAGACATCGCATTAAATCCACAAAAAAGAAAATGAGCATTTGTATTTTTAGTAAAAACCCTATCTATATTTTCAGATAATTCCCGATAGGACTTACCACCATATGTAGCATTTTTAGTAGTAAGTACAGCGTTAAACTCTTGGTAATATCCTGGAAGGCGCTCCCAAAATTCCATAAATCGTTTTTGACGTTCTGATAATTGCATCCCTTCCCCAAAACTCCAATTTTCGATCTCTTTAATATCCTTTAAATTCCGAAATAAATAGGTAGAATCAATCAAGTAACGCTCCATCTCATCAAAATCTGACAATAAAATGTTTCCCCATGTCATAAATTCATCAAAAACAGCATCAATCGCTTCTTTCCCCTGTTTTGTATGTACCTCAAACAAGGTTAATAGCAAACGTGTTTTATTTAAAATTGTAGCTTGCGTATGTTGCTTCACCCATTGATTAATCGTCAATATAGTTGGCGAGAAAACAGGCTGTTGGTACGCTTCAAATAATGCTTGTTGCACATATTGTTTTGCGCGCTCCGAAGGAAGGATAATTATCCAATCCTCCAGTAGCACGGAAGAATCCTTAACATATGCAGCTATTTTGTCTACAAATTTCACCATAACGTTTTTATTATGTAGCTAAATTACATAGGATATTAGATACAAACTTGTTTAATTCGCAAGTAACTTTATTTTTGCATAAAAAAATTGTGCGTCAGAACTTCCAAATTTTATGCTTCATTTTGGTAATTACTTTCAAAGTAAAAGGTCAACTCATCAACAACAATCTAGGGAGAGCATTTGAAGAACAACCTTTTTTTAACGCAAAAGAAATTAAACAAAAAAAAATAAAGGAAATTCGATGTGCCTATTTTGAAAAAAAAACGGGCGATATCATGCGTCAGCTCAACAAAAAATCGATCTATTGTTTTAATGAAATAGGATATTTAATTTACGTGTTTGAAATTGAGGGCAGAGGAAAAAAAGCAGATACCACTTATTTCGAATACAAATACACTCCCAAAGGGTTAGTAAAGTTATTTAGGAAAGGTAATAAACCCGATTTTACGTCCATACTATATACATATGATACGGAAGGGCATGTCATTAAAGAAGAATTATTCCAAGATATTTTACTAAATAAGCATTTAGTTAATGCCGAATTTAAACAAGATAGCCTCATCAATTATGAAACTATGCGGTATAAAAGCTATACCCACCAATTAAAAAAAATAGTATACAATAGTTATGGAGCACCATATCTTGATCACATTACTTTCACGAATGCGGAAGGGCAAATTATTGGAATTGACAAAAAATTAAAAATGACTTCTGAAATAAACGAAACAAAATTCTATTACAATAAACAAAAACAAGTAGATAGCTTAGTTAAATTTTCCAGTTTAAATCCATCGGAAACAAAATCCACCCATTTTGTGTACGACGCCAAACAAAATCTAACAAGCAAGAAATCATACACGAATAAAAAACTATTTTACAGTACCGAATTTTTATACAACAACAATACCGGTGTTTTATCCTCTAGCATACAACATGAAGAAGCTTCAAACATACTCTCTATTTCCCGTTTTGAAACGATTTACTTTGATTAATAGCTATTTCTTCAACCAAATTATGCCATAAATAACATGGTTGGTGTATCTTTGTAAAAATTCTGCTCGCGATGAACACAAGAAAAACAGGAAAAGGCGATTCCTTCTCCAAATTTAAAGACAAAAAAAAATCAGTTAAAGTTTCCAATCCTTCTAAAGGAAAACCAACATTTAAAGGAAAACCTGCTGCAAATTCTACAGTAATAACTCCACGTACAGATTCTGAATCAACTACAGAATCTACTGGTGAAAAGAAAAGATTCTTCCCACAAAAAGAACGTGTGCGCAAAGGAGATCCGATGCCTACATTTAATGAAAACGAAATTCGATTAAATAAATTTTTATCGAACGCTGGAGTTGCCTCTCGCCGTGAAGCCGATGTATTGATCGGATCAGGAGTAGTGAGTGTAAACGATGTGATCGTATTGGAAATGGGCTATAAAATCAAGCCGGGTGATGTTGTAAAATATGATGGTCAAACCATTAATGCAGAACCTAAACGGTATGTCCTATTAAATAAACCGAAAGATTTTATAACTACTATGGATGATCCATTAGGTAGAAAAACGGTTATGTCCTTGGTACGCAAAGCTTGTAAAGAACGTATCTACCCTGTAGGACGCTTAGATAGAGATACAACTGGCGTATTATTGTTTACCAACGATGGTGATTTAGCAAAAAAATTAACCCATCCACGATACAACGCTTCTAAAATATACCATGTAGAATTGAATAAAGCAGTTTTGATGGAAGATGTAGAGAAACTTCGCAAAGGTATTGTGCTAGAGGATGGAAAAATTGCATGTGATAAGGCTGAATTTATTCCAAACACTGGAAGTAGAGAAGTTGGTGTTGAAATTCACTCTGGTAAAAACCGTATCGTTCGACGTATGTTTGAAGCCTTAGGGTATACTGTTGTAAAACTTGACCGTGTACAATTTGCTAGTCTTACAAAAAAAGATTTACCAAGAGGATTTTATAGACATTTAACTGAAAAAGAGGTTGCCTTTTTAAAAATGAGTTAAATGATTCGGTATTGCTTGGTATGCTTTTGGTTGTGCATGCACGTATTCCAACTACAAGCGCAAGTACAAACCCTACACAATACACTTGCGAAGGGAACCTTACAAATTACAGGTGGACTGCACTATCCAAAATTATCCAATCAATCATATGTTAGGTCCAATAATTTGTCATTTGGTATACATTATTGTTTTAAACACCACTACACGATTGGTTTAGAGTCAAATTTGGCTTCGTGGAAATATACATTTAATTCACCAGAGGCCACGTGGACAAGTCAAAATGTATTGGCAGGAATCAGTCTACAACGAAATGATTTATTATACAAAACAAAATTAGGTAAATTTAAAATTTCATCGCTTCTTGGAATAAGTAGCGGTGGTATCTTTTCAACGGATAGATTAACGGAGCAAAATCAAACTAAAAAAAGCACTTTTGGACACACAGGATTTTATGTAGCAAGCGCGGCTGGACTAAGGTTTGAATTCATGCGAAGAGTATTTATAGAAGTAAAAGAATCAGGAGGTTACATATTTAAAAATAACGTAAAACTACGATTAAACAACCAAAATAAAATCGCATACAATAATTGGTATACAGAAACACACATAAAACTAGGTATATTTTTATTTATCAACACATTAGATAAATGTGGAACTTGTCCTAAATGGTAAATTACAGCAAGACAGTTTTAGAAATATTAGATTAGACATAAAAATGTGGGTAAAAAAACTTGCTACTTGCAAAATAAAGCCTTAAACTTGTACCTCTAAAACTGCACAAATAGGTTTATGAAAAACATTTTATTTCTTACTTTTCTTTTATTAATAGGTAATACGGTACTTGCTGCATTATCTATTGAAGGAAGCTACCAAGGAAAAAATTTGATTATTCAAAACCCAGAAGATCCAGATGGTTACGGTTATTGCGCTACGAAAGTTACGGTTAACGGAAACATTATGCCAGGAAGTACAGGAGCAAGCGCTTTTGAAATTGACTTTTCTATTTTTAATTTACATATTGGGCAACAAGTATTTATTGTTATTGAGCATAACTCTGGATGTGTACCTAAAATTTTAAATCCGGAAGTACTACTTCCTAAAAGCACATTTAAAGTTGCAGAAATTACTGTAAGTAATGGAGGAAAGCTTACTTGGAAAACAACAGATGAAAATGGTAAATTACCTTTTATCGTAGAACAGTATCGTTGGGACAAATGGGTAGAAGTAGGTCAAGTGCAAGGTAAAGGTAAATCGGCAGAGGCAAATGGATACGATTTCCAAGTTGTTGCACATTCCGGATTAAATACGATACGTGTAATTCAAATAGATCATACAGGTTCTAAACGTACTTCGAAAGAAGTGAAATTTACTTCCAACTTACCTGAAGTAAAAAAATCACCAATCCGAGTTAAAGATGACATTAAATTTACAGCCTCTGAAAGACCTATAGAAACAAAATATGAAATCTTTGATGCATATGGTAACATTGTAAAAAAAGGTTTTGGGTCTAGCGTAAATTGTACCACTCTTGTAAAAGGTGCTTACTACATCAACTTCGATAATAAAACGGAGAAATTCGTTAAAAGCTAATTCAGCTTACTAACAAACATGAAAAAAATAGAACATCTAGGTATTGCGGTTACTGACCTGCAAGCTTCTATTAATGTGTTCGAAAAATTACTAAATGTTTCCTGCTATAAACTAGAAGAAGTAGCTTCAGAAGGTGTACGTACCGCTTTTTTTCAAGTTGGAGAATCAAAAATAGAACTATTAGAAGCAACTAATCCGGACAGTCCAATCGCTAAATTTCTAGCAAAACAAGGCGGAGGTATACATCATATCGCATTTGAAGTGGATGATATCGCCAGTGAAATCAAACGACTGCAAGCATTGGATTTCATCCTAATTCACGAAAGTCCAAAAGACGGAGCTGACAATAAACAAATTGCATTTTTACATCCCAAAAGCACCAATGGAGTATTGGTAGAGCTCTGTCAAGAAAAGCACTAAAATTCCTCCATAAATTTTCTTATTTTTTGCTCTAAAAAATCAATTATGAAATTCGCAACAAAAGCAATACACGCTGGTGTTCATCCAGACGAATCTACCGGTGCAATTATGACCCCAATTTATCAAACGTCTACCTATGTACAAGATGGTGTTGGAAATCACAAAGGATACGAATATTCTCGGACATTAAATCCAACACGTCATGCATTAGAAAAAAATGTAGCTGCGATCGAAAATGGGCGTTTTGGAGCTGCCTTTAGTTCAGGTCTGGCTGCAATTGATTGTGTTATCAAAATGTTACATCCGGGTGATGAAGTAATTTCAACCAACGATTTATATGGTGGAACCTACCGTTTGTTTACCACAATTTTCGCAAAATACGGCATACAATTTCAGTTTGTAGATATGTCTGATGCTTCGAATGTTGCAAACTATGTTACGGAAAAAACAAAATTGATTTGGGTGGAAACACCTACAAATCCAATGATGAATATCATCGATATTGAGGCTGTTGCGATAATAGCAAAAAAAGCAGGTGCATTATTAGCAGTAGATAATACGTTTGCTACGCCTTATTTGCAAACACCAATTGACTTAGGTGCAGACATTGTGATGCATTCTGCTACCAAATATTTAGGCGGACATTCAGATGTGGTTATGGGTATTTTAGTAACCGACAACGAAGAAATTTCGAAAGAAATGTACCGTATCCAAAATTCTACCGGAGCAGTAACAGCACCAATGGATTCTTTCTTAGTGTTACGAGGTGTCAAAACCTTACACTTACGCATGCAACGTCATTGTGAAAACGGGGCTAAAATAGCGCACTGGTTGGTAAAACATCCAAAAGTGGATAAAGTATATTGGCCAGGTTTTGAAACACATCCTAATCATACGATTGCGAAAAAACAAATGCGTGATTTTGGCGGCATGATTTCCTTCACCTTGAAAGGTAACAAGCTAGAAGATGCGCATGCATTTGTAAAGAAAGTAGCCCTTTTTGCTTTAGCAGAATCCTTAGGTGGTGTTGAATCCTTAATTGGCCACCCAGCAACTATGACTCATGCATCTATTCCAAAAGAAGAACGTGAAAAAACAGGGGTTGTTGATTCGTTGATTCGTTTAAGTGTGGGAGTGGAAGATATAGAAGATTTAATTGCTGATTTAGAACAAGCATTGAATAGTTTATGAGTTATAAATTATAACCTATAATTCACAACTCATAATTTCACAAAAAAGTATCAAATATTTTTATAACTTTGTATTCTTTTGGACTTTCCAAAAAAGAGTAAAAAAGCACATAAAAATACGACGATATGAGTAAAATGAAACTTTCCGAATTCAGTTTCGACGTTCCTCACGAACTAATTGCACAACATCCAACCGAAAATCGCGACGAAGCGAGAATGATGGTAATCAATCGTAAAGAGAACAAAATTGAGCACAAATTATTCAAAGACATCATTAATTATTTTGACGATGGCGATGTAATGATTACCAATAATTCGCGTGTATTTCCAGCACGTATGTATGGCAATAAAGAAAAAACAGGTGCAAAAATCGAAGTATTTTTGTTACGTGAACTAAATCGTGAGTCCTTACTATGGGACGTTTTAGTAGATCCAGCACGTAAAATTCGTATCGGAAATAAATTATATTTCGGAGATGATGATTCTCTAGTTGCGGAGGTAATTGATAATACTACATCAAGAGGTAGAACATTACGTTTCTTATTTGATGGTGATTACGATGAATTTAAAGCAAAAATTACAGAACTAGGTGAAACTCCACTTCCTAAGTACATTGAGCGTCCAGTCGAGCCAGAAGATGAAGAGCGTTACCAAACTATCTACGCAAAAGTAGAAGGCGCTGTAGCTGCACCAACTGCTGGTTTACATTTCTCGCGTGAATTATTAAAACGCTTGGAAATTAAAGGTATTGATTTTGCAGAATTAACATTGCATGTTGGTTTAGGTTCATTCCGCACAGTAGAGGTGGAAGACTTAACAAAACACAAAATGGATTCTGAGCAGGTAATCATTCCTGAAAAATGTGCCGAAATAGTAAATAAAGCAAAGCGCAACAAAAAACGAGTATGTGCAGTTGGTACAACAACGATGCGTGCGATTGAAACTTCAGTATCTACCGAAGGGATGTTGAAACCATTTGACGGGTGGACAAATAAATTTATCTATCCTCCATATGATTTTAGTATTGCAGATAGTTTAATTACAAATTTACACCAACCGTTATCGACTCTCTTAATGATGATTTCCGCTTTTTGTGGGCATGACTTAATGATTGAG
Organism: Flavobacteriia bacterium; assembly: GCA_947463445.1. Taxonomy (GTDB): domain Bacteria; phylum Bacteroidota; class Bacteroidia; order Flavobacteriales_D; family Crocinitomicaceae; genus CANHVK01. The sequence goes on from CANHRS010000001.1 coordinate 78,455, forward strand.
GCGTACAAAACAGCAATTAAGGATAACTATCGTTTTTATACCTACGGAGACGTTATGTTGATTATTTGAGGAAGTCAAATATGTTACAATATTTTGAATGGTCGTAATTTCTACGGCCATTTTTTTTGGTTATAACATTCCTATATTATTCTTCCTCTTTGTATTCAAACGGATAACCTTCAAACATTCCTGTAAGTTGATGGACTTGATACACACTGCGTGTATATGCATTCGACAAAGCTATGATACACACGGTATCTCCTCGTAATGTAACATAGCACCCTGTATTTCCATGCCACCAACCAGTATGAAAGAAATACGGTTTTTTATTTGGAACTTCTACCATACGCATACCTAAACCATAATTACGCATGCCTGGTTTTTCGTAACTATAGCCTTTATATATTTCATTGCGTGATTTCTCAGACAGAAAATCTGAAGCATAAGTAGCTATATCCAATTTAAGTAAATCACGCGCTGTACTATACATATTTTTATCCCCATAAATACCATCTAAAAAGTCAACTGCTTGCATTTGAAAACGGGAATTATAAGAAGGGGAAATTGTGTTAATTTGATCAGGTGTATCCAAAATAAAACTATGCGTCATTTTCAATGGTTTAAATACCAAATTTTGCATCGCTTTCGGAAATTTATCCCCTGTAACTTTCTCTACAACAAGTGCTAACAAAGCAAAGTTTGTGTTACAATACGCAAAATGTGTCCCAGATGGGAAATTTAATGGAAATACATGTTTATGCAGTAAATATAAAACATCCTGGTTGGTCATTTTTTTGGAATGATCCCAAATTCGATCTGCAAAGTAACCATAATATGGAACACCACTACGATGCGTTAATAACATACGTATGGTAACCCCTTTGTACGGAAAAATAGGTAAATATTTACGTACATCGTCCTCAAGCGTAAGTTCTTTTTTATCCACTAAACGCATAATTGCTAATGCAGTAACAGATTTACTTATGGAAGCAAGATGAATTGGCGTAGTAGCTTTTAATTTTTTTTCATTGGCATAATCTAAATATCCATTTACCTTTTCAAAAATGATTTTACCGTTTTTTGCAACTAAAAACATGCCATTAAAACGTTCATTTCCTAGAATTTGATTGTAAAAAGGATAAATAAATTTGCGTTTATTTAGGATGTATTTTTTTGACACCTCGTTGAACTTCGGCGTGAATACAGGAAAAACTAAAGGAGTTTTTTCTCGATGTTTATGTTCTGAATTACACGAAAAATTTGCAAACAATAAAATGGAGAAAAAAAGAGAAGGCAGAAAATGATTCATAACTAATACAAAAATACGAAAAATGGTGAAAATTTATTCGCCTACTTCTAAGCTAGCTCTGAATAATTTCAACTCATCCCATGTAAAAGTATCGCCAACTTTTTCTTTTAAAGGCGTTAACGAAAGTTCAGTATACCCATCAAATAGATCCGCTAATGCAGATATTCTTTCAGATGACATGACTTCATTAAGCTGAATCTCCCCCATTTTTATCAATTTCACAAAATGAGCTACTATTGTTCCTTCCGACATGATTCGATTCGCAGCGATTTCCGATAAGGACTTATTTTCCCGAATTAATTCCAGTGTAACTTCATAGGTAGTCTTTTTCGGTTCTTTAGTATCTTTTGATTTACCCGTTTTCTTCACCGAAACCTTTTCTTCCTCTTCTTCAAAAACAGCATCAAGAAATGAACTTGGAGTTTGTAATTGCTCAAGTTTTAATTGATCTAAGATATTTTTTCTGTAGTGTAATATTTCAGGCTTCCAAATCTTATCTTTCGTTATCTCCTCGCCCTTTAAAAGCATTTCCAACATATTTCCGGCACGTAATAATGAGGTTAAAATTTCAAATTGTTCGGTTTCTAATTCCTCTAATTCCTCATAATATGCTTTGATTTTTTTTATGCGTTTAACTTCCTCCATTTTTTTTGCGGTGTTGATCGCACAATTTTCCAAGGTTTTGAAGAAGTAACTGTTGGCAGCTTGTACACGTTCAGAAATAAATGAAAGCGATATAGGTTGGGTAGCAAACAATTTATTTAATTGACTGATAAATTTTTGTGCAGGTTCCACCATGGAATGAAAAACACTAGCTTGATGAGCTGCCCATGCTTTATGTTTGCCCTTCTCACTTTTAGAACCTAAAAGCAAATAACTCGCTTCATGTATTCTCCACTTAGAATCAACATCACGCCATTCAAAAGATTTTACTAAAAAAGTATACACAAAATGGAACGTATCTTCTTCTAAAAACTTTTCCAATACAGCTTCTTCTGGTTTAGAAGCAGTATAACTCATGACCTGTTGATCATTGCTTAATCCGTTCATTTGCATAGGAGAAAGTAAAACTAGTCCGTTTAAACTGCGCAAACGTGAAAGTGCAACATAGGCTTGACCTGGCGCAAAGACTTGAGAAACATCTAATATTGCTTTCTCAAAAGTTAAACCCTGACTTTTATGTACGGTAATAGCCCATGCTAATTTTAAAGGATAATGAACAAACGTTCCTAATACTTCTTCTTTAATTTCTTTTGTTCCCTCATCCAAAGTATACCGAATATTTTGCCACTCATACTTTTCAACCTCAATGGTTTTCTTTTCTTCCGGAAAATAGACCAAAATCTCTTGAGAAGAAATTTCTTTAATCTCCCCCATTTTGCCGTTGTAATAATTTTTCTCAAAAGACAAATCATTCTTAACAAACATAACCTGAGCACCAATTTTCAATTCCAACACTTCTTCCAATGGATACATATGCCCTGGAAATTCTCCTGTAATTTCAGCCGTATATTTGCGAGAACTCCCTTTTAATTCGTGGAGTGATTGCAAATTAATAGCATCCGCTTTTGCATTATGGGTGGTTAAAGTAATATACCCAGGATTATTTTTAACATCAAAATTTGGATGTACATACGCATTTAATACCTCAATGTCAGTAGCATCAATTTGATTATTTCGAAGATGATTTAACAAATGGATGAATCGTTCATCATCTTGGCGATATATTTTAGTGAGTTCAATAAAAAGAGGAGGGTTTTCTTGTACAACCTTTGCGTGAAAAAAAAATATACCTGAATAATAATTTTTCAATTCTGCCCACTCTTCATTTTTAACTACTGGAGGTAATTGTAACAAATCGCCAATAAAAAGTACCTGTACACCTCCAAAAGGTTCATTGCGTTTACGAATAGTACGTAATGTCCAATCAATCGCATCTAACAAATCTGCACGTAACATACTTACCTCGTCAATCACGAGTAGTTCCATGGATTGAAAAAGTGCTTTGCGTTTTGCAGGAATACGAAAATGTTTCACCAAAGTATCTTTGGTTTCCCATTTAACACGATCATTAAATCTAGGCGTTACTCCAAATTCAGGAATAAATCCAGAAAAAGGAAGTTGAAAAAAAGAATGAATAGTTACCCCTCCAGCATTAAGAGCCGCAATACCTGTTGGTGCAACAATTACAGATTTTTTATGCGTGGTGGTGATAATTCTTTTTAATAAAGTAGTTTTTCCTGTACCCGCTTTACCGGTTAAAAAAATAGATCGATTTGTTTGATTAATAAAGCGAATTGCTAATTCAGAAGAAGAAGTTGTCTCGAACATGAATGGTTAATTTTTACTTGAAATTAAGCATAAATATTGAAAACACACCATGAAAAATATTCTACAAATAAAGAATAAGGTAGATAGATTAATCTCCAAAATAGAAATTTTGTATTTTTAAGCTCATGAAAAATATAGTGCCATTATTAATTGTCATTGGAATATTAGTAACCACAAGTTTTACAAGTCCAAGTGTGATTACAATTCCAATCGTTGTCAAAAACATCAAAAATTCTAAAGGCAGATTGTCTATTGGAGTATTCAAAGACGCCAGTTCTTTTGAAGAAGAAAAACCACATAAAATAATTCTTGTTTCGAAAAAAGATTTGGTGAATGGAACGTTAAAAACCTCCATCGAAATTGAATCTGGAGTATATGGTCTTTCCATTTTAGATGACGAAAACAGTGATTATAAAATGGAATATAATATGATCGGAATGCCTAAAGAAGGGTTCGGTTTTTCAAATTATTATCATACCGGTTTTACAAAACCAAATTTCAAACAATTTTTAGTAGTAATTAACCCGAGTCAAAAGGCAGCAATCACTTTCAATTTGCGCTATATTATATAGCAAAATTGTAAATGACTTAGTATCAAAAATATACTTTTCACAGAAAAATTGTACCTTTGTGGTCAAAACAAAGCCTATAATGATTGAAATTCTAAATAAATCATTCGAAAAGTACATTTCTATTGAAGAAATTCAAGAGCGTATTGCTTTATTGGCACAAAAAATAAATGCAGATTTCCTTGGAAAAGAAGTTGAATTTATTGCAGTTTTAGATGGTTCTTTTATGTTTGCAAGTGATTTATTTAAAAAAATAAATCTTCAAACGACCATTTCTTTTTTGAAAATTAAATCCTACGAAGCAACCGAAAGTACTGGTGAAATTAAGGAATTAATTGGACTACAATCTGCAATTTCGGGTAAACATATTGTAATTATAGAAGATATCGTGGATACTGGTGCTACGATGGATTATGTTGTAGAAACACTTGAAAAACAGCATCCAGCATCGATTTCGATCGCAACATTACTATTTAAACCAGCAGCATTTAAAGGAACATATTCTCCTACATACATCGGATTTAACATCTCCAACGAATTTATTGTTGGTTATGGAATGGATTTTGATGGTTATGGACGTAATTTAGAATCTATTTACCAAATAAAGGGTAGTGACCCAAAAATACCACTATGTTAAATATTGTTTTATTCGGACCTCCAGGAGCTGGGAAAGGAACTCAGTCAGAAAGATTAATTCAAAAATATGGATTAATCCACCTTTCAACAGGAGATATTTTTAGAGCTAACATCAAGGGCGAAACAGAACTTGGTAAATTAGCTAAAAGCTTTATGGATCAAGGAGCACTTGTTCCTGATGAAGTAACAATCAACATGTTGCGTTCAGAGGTTTTACAACACCCAGATGCAAATGGATTTATCTTTGATGGTTTCCCACGTACAAACGCACAAGCACAAGCCTTGGATGCTTTTTTAGCAACTTTAAACACAACTATTTCAATTATGTTGGCCTTAGAGGTGGAAGAAGCGGAACTTAAAACACGTTTATTATTACGCGGTCAAAGTAGTGGTCGTCCGGATGATGTGAATCCGGAAGTAATTCAAAAACGTATCGATGTGTATAACAACGAGACTAAACCGGTAAAAGACTTTTACCAAGCACAAAATAAATTCGTTTCAATTGATGGAATTGGAGAAATTGATGAAATTTCAAACCGATTATATACAGCAATTGACGCATTAAACTAAAACTATGGCTTCCGATAATTTCGTAGATTACGTTAACATACATTGTACTTCTGGAAACGGAGGTGGCGGATCTACGCATTATCGTAGAGAGAAATATATTCCATTAGGTGGTCCTGATGGTGGAGATGGTGGTCGTGGTGGACATATCATTGTGCGAGGAAATGCGCAATTATGGACCTTGCTGCACCTTAAATTCAAAAAACACATTAAGGCTGGTCATGGGGTACATGGTACAGGTAACCTAAAAACTGGAGCTGAAGGGGATGATCAATACATCGAAGTTCCAATTGGTACCATTGCCAAAGATTCTGAAACTGGTGAAGTACTTTTTGAAATTACAGCAGACAAAGAAGAAAAGATTCTTGTTCCAGGTGGACGTGGTGGACGCGGAAATAGTTATTTCAAATCCAGTATCAATCGTGCACCACAATTCGCACAACCGGGTGAACCAGGGCGTGAGAATTGGATGATCCTAGAATTAAAGATTTTAGCGGATGTTGGATTAGTTGGGTTCCCAAATGCAGGAAAAAGTACACTTTTATCTGTTTTAAGTTCTGCAAAACCAGAAATTGGGGATTATGCATTTACTACCCTACGACCAAATTTAGGAATTGTACCTTACCGTACACATCATTCCTTTATTATGGCAGATATTCCTGGAATTATTGAAGGAGCACATACAGGAAAAGGATTGGGATTGCGTTTTTTACGTCATATTGAACGTAACTCTATTCTTTTATTTATGATTCCTGCAGATTCAGAGAATATCCAAAAAGAATATGCTGTTTTATTGAACGAATTACGTCAGTATAATCCAGAATTGTTAAACAAAGAACGCGTTCTAGCAATCACTAAAGCAGACATGTTAGACGAAGAAATGAAAGAACAAATGAAAGCGGACATTCCAGAAATTCCATACTTGTTTATCTCTTCGTTGGCACAACAAGGTTTAGTGGAATTGAAAGACCTTCTTTGGAAAAAATTAAACAATGCTTGATTTTTTGGAATCCATCGATCATACGATTGTACTTGCAATAAATTCCTTACATACACCCTTATTCGATGAGATCATGTGGCTAATTTCAGGTAAAATTATCTGGATTCCCATGTATCTTTTCCTGATTTATTTAGCCTACCAACACTTTGGAAAGAAAAACACGATCTATTTTGTAGTGTTGGTAATAACGGCAATTGCGCTTTCTGATATTGTTTCTTCTCAGATAATCAAAAAATCGGTAGCACGTTATCGACCATCCCATCATCTAGAACTTGCACCAAAACTTCACTTTTACAAACAAAAAAATGGGGAATACTACCAAGGTGGGGAATATGGTTTTGTTTCTTCCCATGCTGCCAACTTTTTTGCAATTGCACTGTTTGTAGGACTAATTTTTAGAGAAAAAGCACCACAATTAATCTATACCTTATTCAGTATTGCAATTCTAGTCGGTTTTTCTCGCATCTATTTAGGGGTCCATTATTTGAGCGACATCATCGGTGGAGCATTCGTCGGAACAACAATTTCTTACCTGCTTTGGAAATTTGTTTGGCTGAAAAGAGTAGTAAATTAATTCTTTTTGTATATTTGCAGTCCGTTTCAAAGTATAACAGCGGTTATACATTAAATGCCCGAGTGGCGGAACTGGTAGACGCGCTGGATTCAAAATCCTGTTCTTTCGGGAGTGCCGGTTCGATTCCGGCCTCGGGTACACAAGTAGACGCTTCCAGTTTACGAGTAAGCTTAAACCTCAATTATCGCAAGATAGTTGAGGTTTTTCTTTTTACACCCTTGCATCGCCTCCCATTTTTCGCTATCTTAATACTAAAAAGTATAAAATGACCAACCAAGAATTAGGAATCCTAGGAGAAAAATTAGCACAAGAATACCTTAGCAATAAAGGTTTCCAGCATGTAGAGTATAACTACCGATTTGGGAAATTAGAGGTAGACATTATATCCATCGAAAACAATCAATTGGTTGTAACAGAAGTAAAAACAAGACAAACCGCAGAAATAGGTGAACCATGGAGAGCTGTTACACGAGCTAAACAACGTCAAATCATAAAAGTTACAGATGCGTACTTGAAATGGAAAAAAATAAATCTAGATACACGCTTCGATATCATCTCCATCGTTCATAACCAATATCGAACAGAAATTGAACATATTATAGATGCATTTACAACGGTTTGAAACAAAAAGCTAAAAAATTACACAAGAAAAATTGTATTTTTACGTTCGTTATTACAACTACATGAAAAAAACAACGTCAATTGTCACTTTATTACTCGTATGTACTACGTGTGTGCTTTTGGCAGTTTCTTGTTCTACGGAAAATAACACATTCATCAACCGCAATTACCATGGAATTACTGCAAAATACAATGGGTATTTTAATGCAAATGAATTACTAAAAACCGCTCTTGAATCCTACCAAACGAATAACAAAGAGAATTTTTACGAAGTACTTCCCATCGAACAATTCCCAAAAGAAAAAGAATTTCAAGCATTTCTACCCGCAATTGATACGGCAATCTCCAAATGTTCGAAAGTAATTGCTAACCATTGTATGCCAAGCATGGAATTTGGTGGAGGAAAAAAAGTGGAAAATAACCCATGGATAGATGAAAATTGGAATACCATTGGAAAGGCATTTTTTCTGAAACACGAATATGAATTATCGCAAAGAAACTATGAATATGTGCAACGGTTATTTGCAAAAGATAAGTCCTACTACATTGCTTCAATGTGGATTATTAAAGCACTGATTGCTAACGATAAAATAAACGAAGCAAAAGAAAAACTACTTGAATTAGACTTACTCGTTGAAAAACATAAAAAAGAAAAAGAAGAAAATAAAACAAACTTTTTGGGGAAAATAACACGTGTTTTTGCTAAAAAAGATAAAAAAGAAACAAAACTACTTCCTGAATTCTCTAAACGTATGGAAGTAGAGTTAGCTTTATTAAAAGGAAACTTGTACATACATACGGAAGAATATACGCTGGCTATTGAAAATTTAGAAAAAGCAATAACCAATTCCAAGAAAAAAAAGGAAAAAACCCGAATTCACTTTATATTAGGTCAACTATACGCGATTACCAAAAACAATGAATTAGCTAAAGATCACTTTTCGAAAGTAGTCTCATCTTCACAAGCTCCTTTTGAAATGCAATTTAATGCTCGAATTAACAGAGCATTTCTTGGAAGGGATGAGAAAATTAAAAAAGAATTGCAAAGAATGCTAAAAGATGAAAAAAACACAGAATTTCGCGATCAACTATATTATGCATTAGCTAAGTTATTCTTACAAGACAATAATCGGATGGAAGCAATTGCATCATTACATAAATCTACCTATTACTCAACATCCAATAAACGTCAACAAGCAATAAGTTATGAAGAGCTAGGAAATCTTAGCTATCAAATAAAAAATTACATAAAAGCGCAAAAATATTACGATAGCTGTGTAAAAGTGATGCCAGAAAACTATCCTAATTACGAAGACATCCGTAAAAAGGCAATGAAACTTAAAAACCTAGTAATTGCGGTAGATATAGTAGCAAGAGAAGATAGTGTACTTCGCATTGCACAAATGGACGCGAAAACTAGAAAAAATTACTTAGAAAAAGTGATAAAAAACACTAAATTGAATGCAGAAAAAAAACAAAAAGAAGAGGCTGCTCGACTTCGTGACATTCAAGCAAAACAACAAGCTGCGCAAGAAAATGATCCTTCCGGAAATAAATGGTATTGGAACAATGTAAAATCAAAAGCAGACGGAATTAGTGAATTCAAAAAGAACTGGGGGGATAGAGAGAATGAAGATGACTGGAGACGAAGCGAAAAAATTGTAATAGCAGCAAACAAATTGGATAGCATAAAAGAAAATGCAAATGCAAACAACAATACCACTACAGATAAAGATACATTAACAATAGAAAACCTTGCTGCAAAACTGCCCCTAACTAAATCATTGCAAGACTCGTCGATGAAAAGATTGATGGCAGCTCAGTATGAAGCAGGACTGATTTATAAAGAACTTTTAGGAGAAAATAAGTTGGCAGTAGAACGTTTTGTGGATGTTCTAAGTCGTAATTATATAAGTGATTATAAATTATTATCCGCATATCAACTCTATAAAATCTACGAAGGAAAAGACAACGCAAAAATGCAAGCGCAAAAAACATATATATTAAAAAATTATCCAAATTCAGATTATGCAAATTATATTAAAGACCCAAATTATTTTACCAAGAAAAAAGAAGATGATTTGAAGGCAGAGGAAACATATGTCAAATTACTTGTAAAATACCGCTCAAAAAAATATGAAGAAGTAATTAATGCTTGTGTAGAAGTAATAAATAATGAACCGAAAAATGCTTTTTTAGCTAAATATATGTTGTTAAACGCTATGGCTCATGCATCTCAAACAAGAGATAAAAAAAGTATTGAACCATTATTACAGGAGATTTGCAAAAAATTCCCAAATTCAGAGGAAGCCAAAAAAGCAACTGATTTGTTAGATATTTTAGCAAAAGGAATTTCAGAAGATAAAAAAATAATATTCAACAAGGAATCCGTTTTCAAATTTGAAGAAGGACAGCCTCTATGGATCATTGTACTGCTAGAACCAAATGGAGATTCTAACGCTGCTAAAAATAAAATATCCTTGTTTAACGACGAAGAATATACGAATAAAGAAATTACGGTCTCTTCTAAATTATTTAATGAAAATCAGAGTATAGTAGTATTAAAATCGTTTACACATACGGATGCGGAAGAATATGTAGATCGTTTTAAATCGGATAAAACTATACTTGCAGCATATGCTAACTTGCCTATTTATTTAATTTCGCAAGATAATCTAAAAATACTTTTTGAAAAGCACAATCTCGAAGATTACAAAACATTTTATACGGAATATTTTAAGTAATGGAAAAAATATGGTACGGTAAACACTTTCAATTGGGTGTATTAGGAGGTGGCCAACTAGGCAGAATGTTGATTCAAGAAACAATCAACTTCGATGTACAAGTGCATTGTCTTGACCCAGATGCAGAAGCTCCGTGTAAGGATATTGCCCATAGTTTAACGATTGGTTCTCTAAACGATTTCGAAATGGTTTACAATTTTGGTCAAAACAAAGATGTAATCACGGTTGAAATTGAAAATGTTTCCATCGAAGCGTTAGAGAAACTAGAAGGAGAAGGGAAAAAAGTCTTCCCACAACCAGCAGTCTTGAAAATTATTCGTGACAAAGGTTTACAAAAACAGTTTTACGCAGACCATAATATCCCTACTCCTGCTTTCTATTTGGTAAACAACAAAGAAGAAATCAATAACTACATTGCAGAATTCCCATTTATGCAAAAAATGCGTACGGGTGGTTATGATGGAAAAGGGGTAACGCCATTACGTAACGAAAAAGACCTGGAAAATGCTTTTGAAGTACCTAGTGTTTTGGAAAAATTTGTGGATTTTGAAAAAGAATTATCGGTTATCGTTGCGCGTAATGAAAACGGTGAAACGAAAGTGTATCCGACGGTAGAATGTGAATTTAGTCCAGAAGCCAACTTAGTAGAATTTTTATTCTCTCCTGCAGATGTAACTCCAGCAATTGAAAAAGCAGCAGAAGAATTAGCCATTAGCATCATCGATAAACTTGGGATGGTTGGAATTTTAGCAGTTGAATTATTCCTTACTAAAGATGGTCAGTTATTAGTCAATGAAATCGCACCACGTCCGCACAACAGCGGTCACCATACCATCGAATGTAATGTGACTTCTCAATTTGAACAACACATGCGTAGTGTGTTAAACCTTCCTCTTGGAGATACACGTATTATACAGCCAGGCGTAATGATTAACTTATTAGGGGAAAAAGGATACCAAGGTAGTGTGATCTACCAAGGATTAGAAACAGCCATTGCCATTCCTGGGGTTAAGCCACACATTTATGGTAAAGCAGAAACAAAATCGTTCCGTAAAATGGGACACATCACCATCGTTGCTCCTACCCTAGAAGAAGCGAAAACAAATGGTAGAAAAGTGAAAGAGTTAGTGAAAGTGATTTCCCTTTAGATACGCAATGCATTGCGTATCTAAAGGGTTTACATAGTAAGCAATCAAAAAAAATTGCATTTCATTTTAAATTGGTGTAAATTTACATCAAATACACATCAGATGATACGACAAAGTATTTCATTTACGGAACCAAACGATGAATGGTTAAAAAGCCAAATCGCTACCAAAGAATATGCTAGCAAAAGTGAGTTAGTGAATGATTTAATTCGACACGCAAGAAGTCAACAATCTCAAATTGATTGGATAAGAAAAAAAATTGAATTCGCTGAAAAAAGTGGTTTCACCATGGATTCAAAAGATCAGATACTTAAAGCATCCAAAGATTTACTTAATGACTAAATATAGATTAAGTAATGTTGCTAAAGATGACTTAATCCGAATTCATCAATATGGGGTAAAAAATTTTGGTGTAAAACAAGCCGATAGTTATTTCGAAGCATTTTTCATCTGTTTTGACCTGATTGCAGAACGTCCTTTTGCTTTTGAATCCGTTGATTACATCAAACAAGGGTATAAAAGGTGTATCTGTGGTGTAGATACTATCTACTTTCGAATAAACGAAAACACCATCGAAATAATGACGATAATTGGCCGACAAGAAACAATCAACCTCCCGTAAAGACGCAATGCTTTGCGTCTCCCAGAATGCTTGCATCTCCAACAATACATTATATCTCTTTCATCAACATTACCAAAGGTAATATCTCTGCGACCTCAAAATCCAGTCAAACACTTCAATTATCTCTAACCCTCTACGAAAATCTTTGTGTTACTTTGCGTCTTTGTATCCTTCGTGTTGCAATTTAACTAACTCCTCCGCCAAATTCCTCGCCTCTTCATCAACCTTCACAAAATCGGCATATTCTGGTTCTTTCACAAAAGTAGCCTGATCCATCACACTTCCATTAATTCGAGCAATATCTAAAAATCCGATTTGACCTTTTAAGAATGCTTGCACAGTAACTTCATTCGCAGCATTTAACGCACAAGCAGCAGTACCTTCTCGATCCATCGCAATAAATGCTAAATTCAAATTTTGAAATGTTTCACGATCGGGTTGCTCAAAAGTCAACTGCGGATAATCCATAAAATTAAAACGTGGGAAATCCGTTTTCAATCGTGCAGGATAGGTAAACGCATATTGTATCGGTAACTTCATGTCAGGTAATCCCATTTGTGCTTTCATGCTACCATCTTCGAATTGCACTAAAGAATGTACGATCGACTGTGGATGTACTATCACATCAATTTGGTCTGGACGCAAATCAAACAACCACTTTGCTTCGATGACTTCCAATCCTTTGTTCATGAGTGTCGCAGAATCAATGGTGATTTTTGCTCCCATCGTCCAATTTGGATGTTTTAATGCTTGTGCAGGAGTAACTGTTTCTAATTGCTCCCGTTTCCACCCTCTAAAAGGACCTCCAGAAGCCGTTAAATAGATTTTCTCTATTGGATTGATATTTTCCCCAGTCAAACATTGAAAGATTGCTGAGTGCTCAGAATCGACCGGATAAATAGTAACGTTATGTTCAAGTGCTAATTTAGTAATCAATGAACCAGCAACGACCAAGGTTTCTTTGTTCGCTAAGGCAATCGTTTTCTTTGCTTTAATAGCTTCTATCGTAGGTTTTAATCCAGCATAACCAACCAAGGCAGTCAATACCACATCTATTTCAGAACCTGTAACGATTTGATTCAAGGAATCCTTTCCACAAAAAACTTTGATATCTTCCTCCCACAAGGCTGATTTAACCTTTTCATACAAAGATTCATCTACGATGACTACACTATTCGGTTTGAACTTTTTAGCTTGTATTATCAACAAGTCCGCATTTCCATTTGCTGTCAATACTTGCAAATCAAAAACATCTGGATACGATTCAATCACTTCTAAAGCTTGTGTTCCAATTGAACCCGTCGAACCTAAAATTGCAATCCCTTTTTTCTTTGTCATAGTCTCTTTAAAAAATACGTCACCGGACCGCTGGAAATATTTTCCTGCGGTAAATTCATGCGCAAGAAATGTTTTCTGCGGAAACCCAAAAGTAATCCATCTTAATTTAAGCCACCAACAATTCATCCATAATTTTTTAATTGATCAAAAAGCATCACCTAAATTCATCAACTTATAGACTTTGAAAAATTACATTTTCATTGTATATTTGTTAGAGAAGTATATTAGTAGCAATTACTCATTAACAAAACGAATATGGAAGCACAAAATATTTACACAAAAAAAATGGCGCTTTTTAGTTACATTGCTTCTGTTGAAGATGATTCAATGATTGATAAACTTTTAAATCTTATTAATCCTTCGGACAACACTACAAAAAAGAAAAACGAAACAACTTTAAAACTTAGCGCTGCTCAAAAGTCTGCTATTGATAAAGGATTAAAAGATATTGAAGACGGAAACATTATCCCTTACAAACAAGCACGAGAGGAACTCAAAAAACGTATGCCAACATACTTTAAATAATGATGGATTTTGATATTACTCGAACTGCCATTCAAGAATTCGAAGAATGCATCAGGTATGTAGAAAAGAAATTTTCAGAAAAAAAAGCAATACAGTTTGTAATTGAAGTTGAAAATACTTTTGATTTAATCTGCAAAAATCCAAATACATTTCCCAAATCTGATTATAAAGATATTCGCTATGTAGTTGTTATGAAACCAATAACAATTTTTTATACCATTCTTGACGAAAAAACAGTACAAGTTGTCAATATTTGGAATAACCGAAAAGAAAAAAACGAGACTAAAATTAAAAGATAACTTAACTGTTACCACTCTGCTATAAATGTTTTCCTGCGGAAACCCAAAAGTAATCCATCTTAATTTAAGCCACCAACAATTCAACCATAAATTTTTAAAATTGATTAACGGCAGCTCCCAAAATCAACCACTAATAGACTTTGAAAAATTACTATTTCATTGTATATTTGTTAGAGAACAATGTCTTTAATATTTTCTATACATGAAAGCAACAAACATACAAACTGTAAAACTCAACATCATTAACAAAATTGGAATGAGTGAAGATAAGTGGTTGCTTCAAAAAGTATGGGACATTATTTCTTCCAGTGAAACGAATGAACATCAAGAAAATGTGCTTGTAAAAAAAGATAAAACTAAATCCCAAGAATTTGTTATCCCTCAATGGCAACAGGATTTAGTATTGAATCGAATAAAAAATGCAAAGCCTGAAAATTATACTTCGATTGACAATTTGGATCAAGAAATAAGACTGCAGAAATGAAAAAACGTAACTTTTCTGTTGTCAAACATGAAGAAGTCAATAACGATTTACAAACAATTATTGATTATTATAACGAAAAAAAATACAAATTAGGAAATGAATTTTATTCTTGTGCGCTGAAACAAATGAAGCGTTTAAAGAATGATTTTTTACTCTACGAAATCAAATATCAAAAGGTAAGATGTGTCATTATTGACCGTTTCCCCTATCTCATTCATTACACTATCAATGAAAATGAAAAAGTAGTTTTTATCAATGCTGTAATTGGAATGAGTCAGGATCCCGAAACTCATTGGGGAAAACGATAAATTGAAAAAAGTAAATTTCTCTCAAAAAATAACAGCATAGCTGTTTTCCAGCTCGAATACATAGGAACGAATAATAAGAAAATCAGGTAGCTCAATTACGCACTATAAAAGTGCCTTTATAGCATCAAATAGATATATCAATCCTATAATAATCATTCCTATTGAAACAACATAACCTCTTATATGAGAAATATATCCAAATGAAAATGTTGCTTTTTTATGTTCTTCATCTTTGACACTAAGAAATAATACAAATATACCGACAATTAAACAAAAACCACTTCTAATAAAATCCATTTACATAAGTTTTTTAAAGTTAAAATTAAGTCTTTTTGATTGAAAAACACAAATGTAAGATAATTATACTCCGCTGGAAATGTTTCCCAACGGCACACCGCTCCGCTGGAAATGTTTTCCTACGGCAAAATTCATAAAAATTCTAAATTCACAAAAAACCCGTAACAACACTAAATTATTACGGGTTTCAATTAGTTAAAATTCAAATTTATTTTACAAAGAAAAAGTCAAAAAACTTTGTTAGTAATACCATACTTAAAAGTACAATTGATATTACTTTTAATCCTTTATAAAATTGTATCTCAAACTTCGATTTCTCTTTTTTATTACTCATAACTCATCAAATATCTGTTGTAATTGAAATTAGTTTATAATAAAAGATAGTTCCGCAGTATAAAATCTAGTGAAAAAGACAACTTAACAAGTCATTTCGTAACTCTTTTCTCGTCACACATCACTTATTTACCATCCCCCACTCATCACATCAGGAAAAATTCCCAATGCAACAGTAATCAACATACAAAGTATCAATACCAATTTCACAGTTCCGCTAATCGGAATAACCTCTTCGCTTTCTCCTTTAAACATCGTAACAATTAAACGGAAATAGTAATAAATACTGATTGCAGAACCAATTAACGCTACTACCACTAAACCAATTCCGTGATTTTCTAAATACGAAGTAAACAAATAGTATTTTCCGAAGAATCCTGCGAATGGTGGGATACCAGCTAAAGATAACATCGAAATAATCGTTGCTATTGCTAATAATGGATTTTTCTTTCCTAAGCCTTCAAAAGAACTAAAATTAGTGTCTCCTTTTGCTTGCAATACCAAAGCAATAATTGCAAAAGCAGCAATAGTCGCTACAGAATATGCTAAAGTGTAATATACCAAAGCATTTCCTCCAGAAGCATTATTTGCTAAAATAGCTAATAATAAATATCCTGCATGAGAAATACCAGAATAAGCCAACATACGTTTTGCAGACGATTGAAATACAGCAATTAGGTTTCCTAAAATAATTGTGATTCCTGCAATGTACGATAAAGTACATTCCCACGTTTCGCTTTGTGAACCAAAACTTACTGTAAACAATTTATAGAAAGCAGCAATCGCAGCAGTCTTCACAATGGTAGACATTAAACTTGTTACTTGTATTGGTGCTCCGTCATACACATCTGGTGCCCAAAAATGAAATGGTACTGCAGATATTTTAAAAGACAAACCAATTACTAAAAGTAAAATTCCAGTATACACCAATTCTAAATGTTCTGGACTATTTTCCATATACATTTTGATTTCAGCAATATCAAATGAAGCAGTCGCTCCATAAATAAAGGCAATACCCATCAATAAGAAACCAGTTGCAAATGCACCCATTAAGAAATATTTCATGGATGATTCATTGGAACCTAAATCCCCTTTTTTACTACCTGCCATTACATACATACAGATCGATAATATTTCAATTCCGATAAACAACATCGTTACATTGTGATAGGAAACCATACAAACAGCTCCAACTAATGCAAATAAAATCAAGGTAGTCTTATCCGCTACATGTTCGTTATCATCAAAAATTGGCGCAGAGGTCAAAAACCATAAAATTGCTGTTAACACCAACACCGCAATAAATGAAATGGCTAAATTATCGAAATTGACCATGTTTGAAAATTGTAATGGCGCAGGATTATCCCATTCTAAAAAGGTAATTCCAAGCGTCAAAATCAACCCAACAATCGTAAGTTTATAAATGATTTTTTTGAAATTTAAGATCTCAGATAATATCCCTAAAAACCCTAATCCACTTAATAATAATAATGCTTTCATACTTATGTTATTTCCGTTTGGACTTATTTAATCGTTATTTCCATGATGGTATACAAATTCTTCACTGCAGGAGTAATCACATCTAACAATGGTTTTGGATAAACACCCATCACAAAAATCAAGATGATCAATGGGAATAAGATTACTTTCTCTTGCCAAACCAAATCAAAGAATTTATCCGAGATAGCGGACTTATCTCCCAAAATAGATACCTGGTAACTTTTTAACATATACACTGCTCCTAAAATAGTAGACAATCCAGCAAATCCAGCTAACCAATAATTATATTCATAAATACCAACTAACAATAAGAATTCACCTATAAATCCACTTGTTAATGGTAGCGCAATACTTGCCATCATGATAATCATGAACGAAGTAGCATATACAGGAGCAACTGTTCTAATTCCACCTAACTCATTCAATTGTCTTGTATTTGTACGATTTACCAAGATATCCACAACATAGAATAACCCTACAGCAGAAATACCATGCGCGAACATTTGAACAACTGCTCCAGCAATACCATTGTGGGTCATACTAAATACACCTGCTGCAATTAATCCAACGTGTGCTGCAGATGAATAAGCTATCAAACGTTTGTAATCTTTTTGGAACATTGCCAACAAAGAAGCATAAATCACTCCAATAACTGCTAAAGTAATTGCGTAAGGACCATAATTATTTACACCCATTGGAACAATAGGCAACAAAATTTTAAGTGCCCCATATACACCCATTTTAGACATTACTCCAGATAATAACATAGTACCTGGCGTAGGTGCATCCGTATAGGTATCTGCTAACCAAGAATGGAAAGGGAAAATTGGCATTTTAATAGCAAAAGCAAAAAACAACATCCAGAAAACCCAATTTTGTGTTCCTTCTGTCAATTGTAAATCATATAATGCCTGCAAGGAGAAATTATGTGGTAATGGTGTCTGTAAATACAGGTAAATCAACGCAGCTAACATCAACAAACTTCCAGCTAACGTGTAGATGAAAAATTTAAATGTAATGCGTATACGATCTGCTCCACCCCAAAGCAATGCTATAAAGTAAATTGGAATTAATGCAACTTCCCAGAAAATATAAAATAAGAAAGCATCTTGCGCTGTAAAAACTCCGATTAATCCGAATTGCATCAACAAGATTAAACCATATAAACTAGAAGGGTTTTTATAGGTATTACGATTTGCAACCATAATAATAAATGGTAACAATAGTGTTGTCAATAATACAAGCACTAAACTAATACCATCCATACCAACATGGAAATTGATTCCCATTCCTTTTATCCAAGGAATGTTTGTAGCATATTGTGCAAGCACTTGTTTTTTATCAAACTGAACAAACGCAGTTACCCCTAAAACAAGTTCAATTAAACTTGCTCCTAAAGCGATTTTTTTAACGTTTTCTCCTTTTAGAAAGAATAATAAAATTCCTATAACTAACGGGAAAAATAAAAGTGTAGTAGTTATCATTCTCTGTTTGTTATTTGTTAAATAAATTAAGTGCTAATATTACCAAGATTCCAATCACCATTGCGAAGATGTAGAAACCTGTGTTTCCTGTTTGTAACTTACGTGCTTGACCACTGATAAATACAACGAATTTTCCAACTCCATTTACGATGGCATCTACTCCTTTTAATTCTAAGAATTTGTAAGAGAAACTTGCTAACCCATTCAATGGTTTAACGATAATCGCGTTATAGAATTCATCCACATAGTATTTGTTAGCCAACAAACGCGGAATGAAACCTTGTTTTACACTATCATCTGCAGGAACAAATCCTTTACTAACAAACTTGTTACGCGCGAATAAGATCATCAAAATAGTAATGGTAACTGTTACACCCATTAACACATATTCTGTTGAATGCGTTAATTTATGTCCATGTGCATATATTTCAGATTGTTTAAATACAGGTGCTAAGAAATGTTCTAACCAATGATTACCACCCAATACATGTGGTATTCCAATAAAACCAGCAATTATTGCTAATACAGCTAAAACAACCAACGGTATAGTCATTGTTTTTGGAGACTCATGTAAATGATTTTTTTGATCTTCTGTACCTCTAAATGTTCCCATGAATGTTAAGTAGAACAAACGGAACATATAGAAGGTAGTCATCATAGAACCTAACACACCTAATACCCAAAATATCGGATTCACTTGAAATGCATGTGCTAAAATTTCATCTTTAGAGAAAAAACCAGAGAAAGGTGGAATACCAGAAATAGCAATTGTACCTACTAAGAATGTCATATAAGTAATTGGAACATATTTTTTCAAACCTCCCATTTTACGAATATCTTGCTCTCCACCCATCGCGTGAATTACACTACCAGCACCTAAAAACAATAATGCTTTAAAGAATGCATGCGTGATTAAATGAAAAACACCTCCTGTAAAAGCTCCTACTCCGAGTGCTAAAAACATATATCCTAATTGACTTACTGTAGAATATGCTAATACTTTTTTAATGTCGTTTTGGAAGATGCCAATCGTTGCTGCAAAAACTGCAGTTGCTCCACCAATAATTGCAACAAAACCAAGTGTATCTGGAGAAAGGCTGTACAACAAGTTTGAACGCGCAATCATGTAAACACCCGCTGTAACCATCGTCGCTGCGTGTATCAATGCTGAAACAGGTGTTGGCCCTGCCATTGCATCCGGTAACCACGTATATAAAGGAATTTGAGCACTTTTACCCATCGCTCCAACAAATAATAATAAGGTAATTGCTACAATTGTTGGGTCATTTTCTGTGAAATTTAAAGCTCCACCAAAAACACCACTATATTGAATCGTTCCAAAAGTGGTGTAGATTAAGAAAATACCTAAGATAAAACCTAAATCTCCAATTCGGTTTACGATAAATGCTTTTTTCGCAGCATCGTTATATGGTTGGTTTTTGAACCAGAAGCCAATCAATAAATAGGAAGCTAAACCTACACCTTCCCATCCTGCAAACATTACCAAGTAGTTGTCTCCAAGTACTAACAACAACATGAAGAATACGAATAAATTCAAATACGAGAAAAATTTCGCATACCCTTCATCATCGTGCATATACCCCATAGAGTATAAATGAATCAAAAATCCAACTCCAGTAATGATTAATAACATAATGGATGTCAATGAATCTACTAAAAATGCAATATTCACATGAAAATCAGCAGTTGCGATCCATTCAAATAGCGTTACTGTTGTATGTTTACCATCACCATTCAATACATCAAAAAATACACCCAATGAAATAACAAACGAACCAAAAACCATTGCACTTGCAATGATACCCGCCAAACTTTTAGAAAAGTATGATTTTCCTAAACTAATAAGCAAAAATCCTACTAATGGTAAAAGTGGTACTAACCAAATTAATTCCTTCATCGTTCTTAAAATTTAAGTTTATTAAGAAACCCAACATCTGTTGTGTTTGTATTTCTATGCATCATAATTAAAATGGATAATCCGACCGCAACTTCTGCAGCTGCAACAGCCATAATAAAGAATACAAATACTTGTCCTGACCCGTCACCGTGATGCGCTGAAAATGCAACCATCAACAAATTCACTGCATTTAACATCAACTCAATACACATAAAGATGATGATTGCATTTCTTCTTAGTAATACACCCATTACTCCGATGGAGAAAAGGATAACACTCAAAAAGATATAATGATTTAATGGAATCGCTTGTAATGTCCCCATAACTTATTTTTTTACTTCTTTTTTACTCAACATAATCGCTCCAATCATCGCGCTTAGTAACAAAACCGATGAAATTTCGAATGGCAATGCAAATTCTCCAAATAAGATTTTACCCAAATTAGCAGTAACGCCAATTTCAGGGTTATCTTGAATCAAAGGCATTGTCTCCGCTTTATGAAATGTTGCAACTAATGTCAACATCAATAAACCACCTGAAAGAACTCCTGCAAATTTCACCCAATTTTTCTTTACTGGTTCGGCATCTACGTTTAGGTTTAAAAGCATCAATACATAGAGGAATAATACCATAATTGCTCCGGCATATACCACAATGTGAACGATCGCTAAAAATTGCGCATTTAACAACAAGTAATGACCTGCTATTGCAAAAAATGTTAAAACCAAATATAAAACACTGTGAATAGGGTTTTTAGAAAATACCACCATCAATGCAGAAAGTATTGCTAAAAAGGAAAGGAAATAAAATACGTACTGTGTCATAGCTTCTATCAATTATTTATTATGACTATATTTTTTGTTTTGTTTGAAATCTATGACATTTTGCGTCTGACGTTTAGTAACATCCACTCTATCATCTACTTTCTCTACTAATTTGTCTTTACCAAATACAAAATCATTTCGTTCAAATTCCGTTGGAACCAAACGATCTGTTAAGAAAATTGCTTCTTTCGGACAAGCGTCTTCACACAAACCACAGAAAATGCAACGTAACATATTGATTTCATACGTAGCAGCATATTTTTCTTCGCGGTATAATTTTTCTTCTCCTTCTTTACGTTCTGCAGCTTGCATCGTAATCGCCTCCGCAGGACAAGAAACAGCACAAAGTCCACATGCTGTGCATCTTTCTGCACCTTCATCATCGCGTTTTAGTACGTGGTGACCACGGTAGATAGGACTAAATTCTCTTTTTTGTTCCGGGTATTGAATGGTAGCCGCTTTTTTAAACATATGTTTAAACGTGATTATCATCCCGTTGATAATTGCAGGTAAGTACAATTTCTCTGCAAATGTCATCTCTTTTTGAAGGACTGCTTTCGATCTATTTGTAAGTGGTTGCATCTCTTTCTATCTTAATTTAATTTACCATTCATCCACATCACGACTCCAGTGATTAAGATGTTTAAAATTGCTAATGGAATTAATGATTTCCATCCCAAACGCATTAATTGATCATATCTGAAACGAGGTAAGGTCCATCTAATCCACATAAAGAAGAAAATGAAAAAGAAGATTTTACCAAACATTACGATAGTACCTAATGCAGTAGCCATATTTGTCGATAATCCTAAAGCCTCATTGATTTCATTTTGGAATGGGAAGTTATATCCTCCAAAATAGAACGTTACAATAACTGCAGAAGAGATAAACATGTTGATATACTCTGCAAATAAGAACAATCCTAATTTCATACTGGAATACTCTGTATGGTAACCACCGATCAACTCGGATTCAGATTCTGGCATATCAAATGGAGCACGGTTTAACTCTGCAAAAGCACAAATTAAAAAGATTAAGAATCCAAGTGGTTGATAAACAATGTTTGCTAAACCAGCATCTTGTTGAGCAGCAATTTCACCTAAACTCATTGTACCAGTTGACATAATCAAGGCAATGATAGCTAATCCCATTGCGATTTCATAACTAATCATTTGTGCAGATGCACGAATCGCACCCATCAAAGAGTACTTATTATTCGATGCCCATCCACCAATCATGATACCATAAACACCTAAAGAAGTTACTCCGAAAATGTACAATACTCCAATGTTTAAGTCAGCTACTTGAAGATTAAAGGTTTCTCCCCACAATTCAATTTTTCCACCCCAAGGAATCAAAACA
This sequence comes from Flavobacteriia bacterium, assembly GCA_947463445.1. Classification (GTDB taxonomy): domain Bacteria; phylum Bacteroidota; class Bacteroidia; order Flavobacteriales_D; family Crocinitomicaceae; genus CANHVK01. The sequence goes on from CANHRS010000001.1 coordinate 101,248, forward strand.
CCTGCCATCAATGCAGTTGTCATTGCCAAACAAGGACCTAAAATAAATAATGTTTTATTGGAAACATTCGGAATAATTTCCTCTTTCATAAACATTTTGATACCATCCGCAAGTGGTTGTAATAAACCAAATGGTCCCGCTCTGTTTGGTCCAAGTCTATCTTGCATTAAGGCAGAAATCTTACGTTCAGCAAAGGTTGAGTACATAGCTACTACTAATGAAACTACAAACAGTGCTACTACTAAGATGATTTTAAAGATATAATAGTTTTCCATCCGTTATGCTTTATTTATATTTGATGCAACCTGTCTTTGGTACTTCTCAACATCTTCTTTGATATCTTTCAAGTGCTCATAATGGTTTGCAGAAATAACAGATTTATTATTTATATGTCTTGGTCCTTCAATAACCCAATCACTAGCTTTTTTCTTTTCAAAACGACAGGTATTGCAAATGAATTCATCTACTTCATGGTAGGCATCTTTTCTACCTGTTACACGTAAAATATCTTCTCCTTTTTGCCAAACTACAACTTTACCTGAACATTTTGGATTATCGCAATCTCTGTGTGCGTCCATTGGTTTTGTAAACCAAACACGACTTCCAAAACGCGCTGTTTTATCCGTTAATGCACCAACAGGACAAACATCAATCATATTTCCAGAAAAATCGCTATCAATTGCTTTCTCAATGTAGGTCGAAATCTCTGCATGGTCACCACGATTTATGATTCCATGACAACGATCACCATCTGCTACCTGATCTGCAACATACGTACAACGGTAACAAAGGATGCAACGATCCATGTGTAACTTGATTTTGTCGCCGATATCAATTTTCTTATACGTTCTTCTTTCTTCTTCGTAACGCGTTGCCGCTGCTCCATGTTTGTAGCCTAAATTTTGTAGGTCACATTCACCCGCTTGGTCACAAATTGGACAATCCAACGGGTGGTTGATTAATAAAAACTCCACAACCCCTTTACGCGCTTCAAGCACTTCAGGACTTGTAATGTTTTCTACCACCATACCATCCATTACCGTTGTACGGCACGATGGAACTAACTTCGGCATTGGACGTGGGTCGTTCGTAGAACCTTGGCTCACTTTTACCAAACACGTTCGGCATTTACCACCACTTCCTTCTAATTTGGAATAGTAGCACATTGCAGGCGGAACGATATCGCCCCCTACACTTCTTGCAGCATTTAAAATGGTTGTTCCATCTGGAACTTCCATCTCTACTCCGTCGATTGTTACTTTTGCCATTTCTTTACTATTATCTTATTAGCAATTGTGCATTTCAATTAAACATTTTCCAATTTAGAACTCACAAAAGGTTCGTGTGCAAAATGTTTTGGATCTTTTACTTTTTCAGGATGCAAAATGTGGTATTCAAACTCCTCACGGAAGTGACGAATCGCACTTGCAATTGGCCATGCAGAAGCATCTCCTAATGGACAAATGGTATTTCCTTCTATTTTTTTCGCGATATCTACCAACAAATCAATGTCTTTCATCGAACCATGTCCGTGTTCAATACGGTGTAATACTTTTTCCATCCATCCAGTACCTTCACGGCAAGGGGAACATTGTCCGCAGGATTCGTGGTGGTAGAAACGTGCTAATGTCCAAGTATGACGAACAATACACGCAGTTTCGTCCATAATTACAAATCCACCAGAACCTAACATCGTACCAGAAACGAATCCACCATCCGATAAAGACTCATACGTCATCAAACGATCTTCACCGTTTGCTGTTTTTGTAATTAAATGTGCTGGTAAGATTGGAACGGAAGAACCACCAGCAATCATCGCTTTGATTTTTCTACCTCCCTTAATACCACCACAGTATTCATCGGAATAAATAAATTCTTCTACCGTTAAGCCAAGTTCAATTTCGTAGGTCCCTGGTTTATTGATGTGACCTGATGCAGAAATTAACTTTGTACCAGTACTTCTGCCAACGCCAATTTTAGCATACTCATCTCCGGTAATGTTGATTATATGTGGAACAGCAGCAATCGTCTCAACGTTATTTACTACTGTTGGTGAAGCATATAAACCCGAGATCGCTGGAAAAGGTGGTTTCATTCGTGGATTTCCACGTTTCCCTTCCAAAGATTCTAATAATGCCGTTTCTTCCCCACAGATATATGCTCCAGCACCGATTTGAACGTGCACATCTAAACTATAGTCTGTTCCAAAAATATTTTTCCCTAACAATCCAGCAGCATACGCCTCTTCGATTGCTTTTTCTAAAATACGTAGTACATAAAAGTATTCACCACGAATATAGATATAAGAAGTTTTCGCACCTAAAGCAAAGCTAGAAACCAACATCCCTTCAATTAAGGAATGAGGAATTTTCTCCATCAAATAACGATCTTTGAATGTACCTGGCTCACTTTCATCCGCGTTACATACCAAATACCTTGGTTTTTCTGATTTTTTATCTATAAAACTCCATTTCATTCCCGCAGGGAAACCAGCTCCACCTCTACCTCTTAAGCCAGATTTTTTAACCTCTTCCGTAATATCATCTGGTTGCATGGTTTTGATTGCTTTTTCAGCAGCCGAATAACCTCCCATTTTACGGTAAACTTCCAGTGTTTCAATTCCTGGTACGTTAATGTGTTCTAATAATAATTTGCGTCCCATAGTAGTACTTATAACCCTATTAACAATATCTAGAGCGCTTGTTCTCTGCGCGTAATTTCTCTATCAAAGCATCTGCTTTCGTCTCATCCAAGTTTTCGTGGTAATCTGCACCACATTGTAACATTGGTGCTGTTCCACAAGAACCTAAACATTCTACTGTTTTCAAAGTAAACATTCCATCTTCCGAAGTTTCACCTACTTTGATGTTCAATTTTTTCTCGAAATGCGCTACCAAATCATCTGCGCCATTTAACATACAAGGACCTGTTTGACACACTTCTAACAAACATTTTCCAACAGGTTTTAAGTTGTACATCGAATAAAAAGAAGCCACCTCATATACTTCAATAGGCTTAATTTCTAAAATGGAGGCAACGTAATCCATTACATCGGAACTTAACCAACCATCAAATTCTGCCTGTGCTACGTGAAGTACAGGTAGTAATGCAGATTTTTGTCTCCCTTCTGGGTAACGTTTGATTAACTTATTTACAACCGCTAAAGTTTCGGCTGAAAAAACTATTTCTTTGGACATATTCTACTACTTATAATTGCATAAATACTATGCGTCTAACTCACCTGCAATCACGTTCAAACTACTCAACGTCAATACAGCATCGGATAACATAGCGCCTTTAATCATTTCTGTATATGCTTGGTAATAAATGAAGCAAGGTCTTCTAAAACTCAAACGGAATGGCGTTCTACCCCCATCGCTAATTAAATAAAAACCTAACTCACCATTACCGCCTTCCACAGCGTGATATACCTCACCAACAGGAACATTTGTTTCACCCATTACAATTTTGAATTGGTAAATCAGTGCTTCCATGTTGTGGTATACTTCTTCTTTTGGAGGAAGGTAAAAATCAGGAACATCTGCGTGGATTGGTCCTTCTGGTAATTTTGCAATTGCTTGTTTGATAATACGTAACGATTGGTGCATCTCTTCTTGACGTACCATAAAACGATCGTAGATATCCCCATTTGTTCCTACTGGAATATCAAACTCGAAATCTTCGTAGGAAGAATAAGGCGCAGCGACACGAACGTCATAGTCAACACCAGCAGCACGTAAATTTGGTCCAGTAAAACCATAATTCAATGCTCTTTCCGCAGAAATCGGTCCAGCACCAACTACACGATCCATGAAGATTCTATTTCGCATTAATAGCTTTTCAAATTCAGCTAATAATTTAGGTAGACTTTGCAAAGAAGCGTTCACTTTATCCCAAACACGTGGCGAAAAATCTCTTTCTAAACCTCCGATACGCCCCATGTTGGTAGTCAAACGCGCACCACATAGTTCTTCAAAAATTTCGTATATTTTTTCTCTTTCTTGGAATACAAATAAGAAACCACTTAAAGCTCCTGTATCTACACCAATAACACTATTACATACTAGGTGATCTGCAATACGCGAAAATTCCATTAAAATTACACGTAAATATTGTGCTCTTTTTGGAACTTCGATTCCCAATAATTTTTCCATGGTCATATGCCATCCAAAATTATTGATAGGTGCCGAACAATAGTTCAATCGGTCAGTAAGTGTAGGTATTTGATAAAAAGCGCGTCTTTCGGCTAATTTTTCAAAAGCACGGTGAATATAACCCACCGTTGGAACTGCATCTATAATAATATCTCCATCCATCGTAAGAATGTTTTGGAAAATACCGTGTGTTGCAGGGTGAGTAGGACCTAAATTAAGGATTGAATATCCTAATTTTTCCGCATCTACTCTCTTTTTTTCTAATTCTGTTGTATTCATACCTAATTAGTTTAATTCGTATGAGAATTACTTGCTTGTCCTTTTTTCGTCCATTTAACTAATAAAAAAACAAATGTTACAAGCATTAATAGTTGACCAAAAATCAATAACAAATTAGCAAAAGGCCAATGCATAATTTTAAAAAATGCACCTACCATCACCAAAAAAGCGGAAAGTAAGAAAGCTAAAATAATTCTTAATCTATCATTCATAATTTCAAAAATTATCGTCCAAACTTGCTATCGTCTTTATCATCTCTTGTCTCATCTTCCAATTGGTATTGTTTACGCAATGGAAAATAAGGTTGATCATCCATGTTTAAGATTTTCGTTAAATTAGGATGGCCAGTAAATTCAATTCCAAAGAAATCATACGTTTCTCTTTCTAACCAATTTGCGGTAGAGAAAAGGGAAGTAACACTTGGTACTTGAATTTTAGCTTCTGAAGTATATACTTTCAAACGTATACGTTGGTTTTTCACCATATCGTTTAATTGATAAACTACACAGAATTCTTCTTCCTTTACATTGTCCGGGTAATGAACCCCACAGATAGATGTTAAGAATTGAAATTTATATAATTCAAAATCATATAAAAAAGTCAACACATCTAAAATGCTTTCTTTTTTAAAAGTAAACGTTGGGAAATCAACAATTAATTCTTGTTTCACCAATGCATCCGCGAATTTTTCGTGTAATGCTTTTCCAATAGATTCCGTTACGTTTTCCATATTATTCGATTCCGTAGGATGCTAATAATTCTTTATATTCAGGAGAACTTCTTCTACGAAGTGATTCTTTTCCAACTAATTCTTGTACTTTCAAAATACCGTCAATCACTTGTTCCGGTCTTGGAGGACAACCAGGGACATATACATCCACTGGAATGATACGATCAATTCCTTGCAATACACTGTATGTATCAAATATACCGCCACTGGAAGCACAAGCACCCATTGCTAATACCCAACGAGGTTCAGCCATTTGAAGGTAAACTTGTTTAACTACTGGTGCTAATTTTTTAGAAATTGTTCCCATAACCATTAATAAGTCAGCCTGACGCGGAGAAAAACTCAAACGTTCAGACCCAAAACGACCTAAATCATAGTGAGAAGCCATTGTAGCCATGAATTCAATTCCACAACAAGAAGTTGCAAAAGGTAAAGGCCACAAAGAATTTTTACGCGCTAAACCAACTACTTGGTCTAAAGATGTAGCAAAAAAACCAGCACCTTCAATACCTTCAGGAGCTTTGGTAATATTTACCTTTGATTCAATAATATCTTTATTTTCTGTACTCATCGTCTAATTATTATCTTCCCATTTTAAAGCACCTTTCTTGATAACATAGAAAAAGCCTAATAAAAGAAGTCCTATAAATAAAAACATTTCTAATAATCCTGTTAATCCTAATGCTTTAAAGTTAACTGCCCAAGGATACATGAAAATCACCTCCACATCAAAAAGGACAAATAAAATAGCGGTTAAGAAATAACGAACAGAATAAGGAACACGTGCATTTCCTGAAGATTCAATACCACATTCAAATGGATCTAATTTTTTCTTTGTTTTTCTTTTTGGTCCTAAAAAATGTGTCGCAATAATGGTTGTAACCACGAATCCTAGCGCAACAGCAAGCTGAATTAAAATAGGAACATAACTAATTGGTGTTTCCATAAACGTGTAAATTTCAATTAATTTTTATATGTTTCTGAATGTCAAATAGTTGAAAACACTGCGATTAGGTTATCATTTATTTACCAAAAGAAACGAACTGCTAAATTAATGAATTTTAGTTTTTTTTAACAATTTCGAGAAGAAATGTTGATACAAAAAGCAAAAAGAATTAAGTGGGATATCAAAATTAATAAGACAGCCATTTTGAATTATAAATACAGATTGCAAATTTAAAAACCTTAATTTCGTTCCTCAAAACCCTAAAACTTCATGAAGTTACTTCTTTCCTATTTAAAAAATTACAAATGGCTGGTGATACTTGCACTTTTTTTAGCTGCAATAAATCAAGTATTTTCACTCATTGACCCATTATTTTTCAAGCGCATTGTGGATGAATACGCAACAAATCCTCACAAACATGATAAAGCATACTATATTAAAGGTGTTGGAGGATTAATTTTACTATCCATGGGTGCTGCTATGGTTTCTCGTATTGCTAAAAATTTTCAAGATTATTTTGTCAACGTTATCACCCAAAAAATAGGCGCTAAAATCTACTCCGATGGACTAAAGCACTCGTTGGAATTACCATATCAAGTATTTGAAGACCAACGAAGTGGTGAAACATTAGGGAAACTTCAAAAAGTTAGAACAGATGTAGAAAAATTAATCAACGCGTTCATTGGTATATTATTTACATCCTTAATTGGTGTCATCTTTGTGATGGTATATGCGATAAGAATCCATTGGTTGATTGCGCCTGTGTATTTTGCTGCGGTCCCATTATTGGGATTTATAAGTTCTGTATTAAGTAAAAAAATTAAAGTAATTCAAAAGAAAATTGTTGGAGAGACAACCGCACTGGCAGGATCCACAACGGAATCATTGCGCAATATCGAATTAGTGAAAAGTTTGGGATTGGCCGAACAAGAAATTAACCGATTAAATGATACTACTTTAAAAATTTTGGGGCTTGAATTAAAAAAAGTACGTTACATCCGTAGCATCAGTTTCATCCAAGGAACCTTTGTCAATTTATTACGAAGCAGTATATTATTTTTATTAATGTATTTGATTTTCGCAGATAACATGACCTTGGGAGAATTATTCTCCCTACAAATTTATTCCTTCTTTATTTTTGGTCCATTACAAGAATTGGGGAATATCATTAATATTTACCGAGAGGCGGAAGTATCTTTAGATAATTTTAAAACCATTTTAGATACACCAGTAGAAAAGAAACCAGCTAATCCAACCCAAATCAATGGCATCGAAACATTAGCATTTAATGCAGTTTCTTTTCAACATCAAAGTGCTACTACGAAAGCTTTAGAAAACATTAGTTTTTCTACCAAAAAAGGTGAAACTATTGCGTTTGTTGGTCCTTCAGGTTCTGGAAAAACTTCGCTGGTTAAATTATTAGTAGGCTTATATCAACCAGAAGAAGGAGAAATTTATTATAATGATTTTAAAAGTCACGATATTGATTTAGACCAATTACGCGGTCAGATAGGTTTTGTCACCCAAGATACTCAATTGTTTTCCGGCACAATCAAAGAAAATTTATTGTTTGTAGCACCAAATGCGAGCGATGAAGCATGCATGAAAGCATTAGAGCAAGCAGCTTGTCAATCACTTTTAGCAAGAGCAGATAATGGACTTGATACCATGATTGGAGAAGGTGGGGTAAAAGTTTCCGGAGGGGAAAAACAAAGACTATCCATTGCACGTTCTTTGTTGCGAAATCCATCCCTATTAGTTTTTGATGAAGCAACCTCGGCATTAGACTCCTTAACAGAAGAAGAAATTAGCAAAACAGTACGCGATTTATCCGCAAAAAAATCGCATATTACCATATTAATAGCCCATCGATTAAGTACCATTATGCATGCTGATCGTATTTTTGTATTAGAAAAAGGACAAATCACAGAAGCTGGAAAACACCTTGAATTACTTGAAGAAAAAGGCTTGTACTATGCAATGTGGAGGCAACAAATAGGAGAAAGATAATCGAATAACAAAAAGAATCATGTCAAAAATTCTTATAAAAAACATCAAAGGATTAGTTCAATACGGTGAAAACCTTCCTATCGCACGAATAGGTAAAGAAATGGAAGAACTACCAATTTTAGAAAACGCATATCTTGCAATCGAAGACAACATTATTGTGGCATATGGATCGATGGAAGAATGGGAAGGCATTACCGATTGGCGTAATGTGGAAGTGATCGATGCAGAAGGAAAATATGTTCTACCTGGATTTTGTGATTCACACACACATATCGTATTTGCTAAAAGTCGCGAAGAAGAATTTGTTGATCGTATCAAAGGATTAACCTATGAAGAAATTGCATTAAAAGGTGGAGGGATATTAAACTCCGCAAGACGATTAGCAGAAAAATCGGAAGATGATTTATATGAAGAAGCTCTCTTGCGCGTAAAAAAAGTCATGGCAACTGGAACAGCTGCCATTGAAATAAAATCTGGCTACGGATTATGCGTGGAAGCGGAATTAAAGATGTTGCGAGTCATTAAACGTTTGAAAGAAACTCTTCCAATCACTGTTAAAGCAACTTTTTTAGGTGCGCATGCATTTCCTACAGCATATAAAGAAAATCATCGCGGGTATATCGATTTGATTATTAACGAAATGTTACCTAAAATAGCCGAAGAAAAATTGGCAGATTATATTGATGTATTCTGTGAACGCAATTATTTTTCATTGGAAGAAATGGAAGAAATATTGTTGGCAGGGAAAAAATACGGCTTAATTCCAAAAGTACACGTGAATCAATTTTCCGTAATGGGAGGAGTTGCAAAGGCGATTGAATTAGGTGCATTATCGGTGGACCACTTGGAAGAAATCTCGGAGGAAGATATAGAAGCAATTAAACATTCCGAATGTATGCCAACCTTATTACCGAGTTGTTCGCATTTCATTTCGATTCCATTTGGAAATGCACGAAGATTAATAGAAGCAGGATTACCCATTGCTTTGGCTAGTGATTTTAATCCAGGTACCACACCAACCGGTAATTTACAAGTTGTTCTTTCATTGGCTTGTATCAAAATGAAGTTAACACCAGAAGAAGCGATCAACGCACTAACCTTAAACGCTGCATATGCGATGGGAATTCATACAACTCACGGAAGTATCAGTCTTGGCAAAAGTGGGAATGTACTGATCACGCATGAAATACCATCCCTCGCTTACATACCGTATGCGTTTGGCGAAAATCATGTAGCGCGATTAATTACATAAAAATAGTTTAGTGGAAAGAAGGAACACTCCTAAAAAAAGGAAAAAAATGATTTTTCCACTGAATCATAGCAAATAAAAAAATAAAAGATATATCTTTGCATCCAAATTCAGAATTACACTTAAAAGGCAACAACTATGTCAGTTCAAGGTAAAATATCCCAGGTAATTGGTCCTGTAGTAGACGTAAACTTCGATAAAGGAGTTGAGCTTCCTAACATTTATGATGCATTGGAAGTAAGAAGAGACAACGGAACGCGCGTTGTTTTAGAAGTTCAATCTCACGTAGGAGAAAGTTCTGTGCGTGCAATTTCAATGGACTCAACAGATGGTTTCACACGAGGAATGATTGTTACTGCTACTGGTAGTGCTATTAAGATGCCAATTGGTGAAAAAATCAAAGGACGTTTATTTAACGTAGTTGGTGAAGCGATTGATGGAATTAATGAAGTGAGCAACGAAGGAGGTTTATCTATCCACCGTGATGCACCAAAATTTGATCAACTTTCAACAGCAACAGAAGTGTTATTTACGGGTATCAAAGTAATTGACTTAATTGAACCATATGCAAAAGGTGGTAAAATTGGTCTTTTCGGTGGTGCTGGAGTAGGTAAAACAGTATTGATTCAAGAATTAATTAACAATATCGCTAAAGGACATGGAGGTTTATCTGTGTTTGCAGGTGTAGGTGAGCGTACACGTGAGGGTAATGACTTACTTCGTGAGATGTTAGAATCAGGAATCATCAAGTATGGTGCTGAATTCATGCATTCGATGGAAGAAGGAGGATGGGATCTTTCTAAAATTGACTTAGAAGAGATGAAAGAGTCTAAAGCTACTTTCGTATTCGGTCAAATGAATGAGCCTCCAGGAGCGCGTGCTCGTGTTGCTTTATCTGGATTAACGTTAGCTGAATATTACCGTGATGGTGAAGGAGACGGACAAGGAAAAGATATCCTTTTCTTCGTAGATAACATCTTCCGTTTTACACAAGCTGGTTCTGAGGTATCTGCATTATTAGGTCGTATGCCTTCTGCGGTAGGTTACCAACCAACATTAGCAACAGAGATGGGTGCGATGCAAGAGCGTATTTCTTCAACAAAAAATGGATCTATTACATCTGTACAAGCGGTTTACGTACCTGCGGATGACTTAACGGATCCAGCTCCAGCAAATACGTTTGCTCACTTAGATGCAACAACTGTATTATCTCGTAAAATTGCTGAGTTAGGTATTTACCCAGCTGTGGATCCATTGGATTCTACATCTCGTATTCTTTCTGCAAAAGTATTGGGTGATGCTCACTACGATTGTGCTCAAAATGTAAAACAAATCTTACAACGTTATAAAGAACTTCAAGACATCATCGCTATCTTAGGGATGGATGAACTTTCTGAAGAAGATAAATTAGTAGTTCACAGAGCACGTCGTGTACAACGTTTCTTA
>CANHRS010000002.1 GCA_947463445.1 Flavobacteriia bacterium
AGGGAAGTACTCGATGGAACTTCTTCAAACTTTTCTTTGATGTCATACAAACCTTTTCCTTCTTTTATTTTAGGTGTTTTAATAAATAAATTTATTGCATTTAGATTAAGAACAGAATCATTTACGAGGATAGTTGTTGCGGGAATTGTTACACGACCAGAATCCCATGAAGTAATGGTGTAGGAACCTTGCCAAGTAAACCCTTTTCTGGAAGTAATTAATGTATCTTGGAATTCTCCAATAATCTCAACTCCTTTTGCTCCTAAAATTTGTTTTTGTTGCGGAATAAAGGAAAGTTTATCCGTCTTCTTAATTCCTTTTACCTCATAGAGAAGTTCTGTTTGTTCCCCTATTAAAAAGGTATTTCTTCTTACATACGCTTTTGATTGCGCTACAGTAACGTAGGACAAAAAACACAAAACCACTATGTAAAACCCTTTCCTCATTTTTTATGACGTTGAAATAAATGAACTAATTTCGGGATGTAATCTTCCGAAGTATTCAACACTTCTTGTTGTACACCAATGCGTTTAAAAAGTGCTATTATAGTTTCATTTTGTGCTACTGCTTGTTCTTCAAAAAGTTGACGTGTTTTTTTATCGGAAGTATTCACCCAATTGGTGGTTCCTGTTTCCGCATTGTAAAGTTGAATTAAACCTAAATCTGGTAAAATATATTCCGCTTCATCTTGTATACGCAAGGCAATCATGTCGTGTTTACGTTTCAACAATGCCAAAGCACTTTCTATCGGATGTTCATCGATAAAATCGCTAATCACAAAACATACCGTACGTTTTTTCATGCAATTTCTAAAAAACTCCAAGCCTTTCACCAAGTTGGTTGTTTTGCTATTTGCTTTAAATTCAATAAATTCTCGTAAAATATAAAGCACATGTTTCTTTCCTTTTCCAGGAGCGATGTATTTCTCAACACCATCTGAAATAAACATGGCCCCTACTTTGTCGTTGTTTTCAATCGCAGAAAAAGCCAATACGGCCATTAATTCCAGTGCTAATTCTTTTTTTGTTTTTCCACCCGTTCCAAAATTGGTCGATTCAGAAATGTCGACTAACAACATCACAACCAATTCGCGTTCTTCCTCGAATACCTTCACATAAGGACTGCGAAAACGTGCAGTAACGTTCCAGTCGATAGTACGTACCTCATCCCCCAACTGATATTCACGCACCTCACTAAAGGTCATACCTCTCCCTTTGAACGAAGAATGGTATTGACCCGTAAAGAATTGTTTAGTCAGTCCTTTCGTTTTTATTTCAATACGACGAATTTTTTCTAGTAGTTCGGTTGTTGTCATGAATATTTTTAGAAAAGTAGGAATTTGTCACCCTCCTCAATCCTCCCTCAAGGGAGGAAGAAAAAGTTCAAATAATTACGGTACATCTACTCTATTGATAACTGCCTCCACAATTTTCTTCGCAGTCATATTTTCTGCTTCCGCTTCATAACTTAATCCAATACGGTGTTGCATCACATCTACAGCAACTGCGCGAATATCTTCTGGAATTACAAAAGCACGGTTGTTTAAGAAAGCATGCGCTTTTCCTGCTAATGCTAAATTGATACTTGCACGAGGAGAACAACCAAAAGAAATCAAGGTTTCCAAATTTGGAAGACCATATTTTGTAGGATTACGCGTTGCAAACACTAAGTCCACAATGTATTGTTCTATTTTTTCGTCTAAGTAAATTTCGCGTGTTAGTTCGCGTAAACGCAGGATATCTGCAGTAGCAAGTGTTTTGGAAATTTTCTCCAAACCTTCCTTACGCACATTCGCACGGATAATCAATTTTTCTTCTTCCATTTTCGGATAGTCTAACACCACCTTCAACATAAAACGGTCTACTTGAGCCTCAGGCAACATGTAAGTACCTTCTTGGTCGATAGGATTTTGTGTCGCTAATACTAAAAACGGATTTGGCAATTGAAACGTTTCATCACCAATCGTTATTTGACGTTCTTCCATTGCCTCCAATAAAGCACTTTGTACTTTCGCAGGAGCACGATTGATCTCATCTGCCAACACAAAATTGGCAAAAACGGGACCTTTCTTCACGCTAAACGTTTCACTTTTTTGATTGTACATCTGCGTACCACTTACATCTGCAGGGAGTAAATCTGGTGTAAATTGAATGCGACTAAACGTAGCATCCAATGCTTGTGCTAGACTTTTTATAGCTAATGTTTTTGCTAAACCAGGAACACCTTCTAAAAGCACGTGTCCATCTGCTAACAACGCAATCAGCAATCGATCAACCATATACGACTGACCAACAATTACTTTACTCATTTCTTTTCGTAGTAATTGTACGATGTGGTTTTCCATTTGAATTTTGTCTGCTAGTAGTCTTAAACTTTCAGCGGGACTTAAAATATCGTTTTCTAAAGAAGACATAATATGTGTTATTTCTTGGTGCAAAAGTGCCAAAAATTGGCGATTTAATCCTTGGTTTTGCTGTTAATTAATGTTAACATTGCATCCGTAAACGCCTAATTATCTAGTGTTATGAGTGAACGTATCTGTCTGGAATGTAAAGACAAATTGCGCGGGAGAAAAGACCAAAAATTTTGTTCCGATTATTGTCGAAATGCTTTTAATAATCGTCAAAATGAAGACGCAAATAAATACGTTCGGCGCATCAACGGAATTTTACGAAAAAACAGAAGGATACTAGAAAAATGTAATCCAAGCGGTAAAATCACGGTTGATGGTATACGATTAGCAGAAGAAGGATTTAATTTTCATTATTTTACGAATATATATACAACACAAAAAGGCGCACAGTATTTTTTCTGTTATGAGCAGGGCTATCGAAAAATCGAAAATGATCAATATATTTTAGTGCTTAAACAAGATTATGTACGCTGAATTTTCCGTGTATTTTTTGTATATGATTGGTTTTATGGCTTATAAACTGTGTTAAAAACTAAAAAAGTTTAACAAAATCTACTCAAAATTGCTTAAAATTTGCATAATAATTTATACGATTTACTGAAGACATTTGTTATTCATGGAACATAGAGGTGAAATAATAGAGCAAGCTGTGCGAAAAAGTGGAATGTCACTTGTCACAATTTCTAAAAAGATGGGTAAAAGTCGAAGATGGCTTTATTTACAATTTGAAAATCCATTGGTATCATTGGATGTAGTATTACAAATAGGTAAAATTATATATCATGATTTTTCCGAAGACATTCAAATACTAAAAGTGAACACATATATTTCTGAAGTAGATGAAAATAAATCAGATAGGGAAGTAGAATATTGGAAAGAAAAATATTATACTATTATGGAAGAATATTTACTTCTGTTGAAAAAATCAGCAATTTTAGAAGTGAAATAGTTACCAGTAATAATAGATTATATATACGAGGACATACCTTAAGAGTTTACCAAGTATCATCCACATTAGGGTATTAATAAGATTACTTCGAAAATAGCCCAAAACGACAAGAAGTGGGTCACCAATGAAAGGAACCCAAGATAAAAAAGCGATCCGTGACCCATATTTATTTATCCATTTTTCGTTTTTAGAGATCGTATTTTCTTTAACACCAATTCGCTTTAACCATAGTGGATTTCCAAGTTTCCCGATAAAATAATTTGTTGCACCACCCAAACAATTACCTAACGTTGCTACAGATAAACAAATCGTTGGATTTACCCCTTTGGTTAGGAAAAATAACAAGATTGCTTCCGAACTAAAAGGTAAAATTGTTGCGGATAGAAATGTTGCTAGAAACAAACCAAATAAACCGAGCGATTCGAAAGCCATTTTTACATTTTTTTCAAAGATAGTCATTCAAAATATTTATCTTCGTTGCACACGTTTGAAAGAGAAAATACTAGATGAAGTTTGGCGCAATAGATATAGGTACAAATGCAGCACGCTTATTAATTGGAGAAGTTTGTAAAGATGGCGATCATGCTTTCATAAAAAAACTCTCGTATACACGCGTTCCTTTACGCTTGGGAGGGGATGTTTTTGAGAATGGAATGATTTCTCCTAAAAAAGAAGAAGAGTTTATCAAAACGATTAAAGCCTTCAAGTTAATTTCTGAAATCTTTGATGTAAAAGATCTTCGAGCTTGTGCTACATCTGCTATGCGCGAAGCATCTAATGGAGAAAAAGTTGCCAAAGAAATATTTAAGCAAACAAAGATTAATATTGATGTTATCAGTGGGGATGAGGAAGCACGATTGATTTTCGGCACCTTTTTCTTACTCGATTTTGATAAAAATATTCCTTTTTTAGTAATAGATGTAGGTGGTGGTAGCACCGAAATAAGCGTGTTTGAAAAAGGCGAAAAAGTAGCTGCAAAATCTTTTCAAATAGGAACCGTTCGTTTATTAAAAGGCAAAGCTAATCCAGAAATTTGGGAAGAAATTAAAATATGGTTACACCAAAATGTAGACGAAAGTATTGAGCACACCTATTTTGCAACCGGTGGAAACATTAATAAAGTGCACAAGATGGTTGGAACCAAACAATCAGGACCATTGTCTGTGGCTAAAATGAATACTCTTCGTAATGAATTGAATAAGTTGACAGTAGATCAACGCATAGATCAATATCAGTTAAAACCGGACCGTGCAGATGTAATTATTCCAGCCTGCGATATTTATAGTTTTATTTTTAAAGAATTAAAAGTCAAAGAATTTGTAGTTCCTAAAATTGGGCTTTCAGATGGTATGATATATGATATGTATTTGAAGTATTTGGATCAAAATAATTAGTTTTTTACTTTTTTCAGAAGATTTATACCATCATTAGTTAACATATAGCGTTGTTCTTTATTTTTTATGTACTCCTTATCCGTATACATTAATAATCCTAACTCAATAAGTGGTTTTATAAAAACTTTGTTGTTTCTTGATTGATTGCTTACTTGCAGACATTCTTCTAAAATTTCTTTTCCTTTTTTTGGGGAATTTGCGCAAAAAGTTAGTATTTCCATGTGTTTTTTGTTTAATTGTTTTTTGTTTTCAATCTTTGGTTTATTGGTTTTTTTTGCTCTTTCATACAATTCCTCCTCTTCTTTCACCAGAAATGATTGATTTTCTTCCGAGGAAGCGATTTGCTCTTTCAACCAAAGGATATACGCATTTAGTTTAGAGACTAAAAAATAAGGTAAGCTTAATAAGTAAAAAGTTTTACCCAGTTGTGTTTTGTGTTTATCTAAAGTTATTTTACCAGCATAAAATCTAATTCCAAAATTTATTGATGCGTTCTCTAAATAGATATGTAACGATTTTAGCGTTCCAGTTGCACCTGATTTCACTTCTATTGGAATTACCATTCCATCAAAAACATATAAAAAATCTATTTCAGCAGAAGATTGGTTTTTTTCTCGCACCCAAAAATGTAGGTTTTTAAGGGTTAATGTTTGCGTTGATAGTAGTTCTTGACCTACTAGATGTTCAATTAATGTTCCCTGATAGATGGAATTTAAATCTTTGGTTCCAATAATATCTTTTTGTAACCCGATGGCGTAATTGATCAATCCACTATCTAAAAATTGGATGCGTGGCATTTTTTTATGGTCTACTTCGATTGGCAAACCATATCCTGTTGACGGATATATTATATGGATCAAATGTGTTTTTTGAAGCGCATTTAACACCTCAGAAATCTCCGTGGAAGAATAGTTGGAGTTACCAAATCGTTGGAAAGAAATTCGTTTTCCCGCGTGAATTAGTGCTTGTTGTATAGAAAAACGTATTAATTGAAGTTGTTTAGTTGAAATTGCATATTTTTCAGCATCATCTAGATATGAACGTAACAAAGAATCATAAATTTCACCTAAAGCAGTAATATCTTTATGCGCAATGTAATGTTCAATTATCTCAGGCATTCCTCCTAAAAGCGCATACGTATGAAATAACCGTAGACACGTTTCATGTGCAACAGTTCTCATCGGTATTTTATCTAATTCTTGAAGTAGCTCATCTCGTCCGATAGCTCCTAAGAATTCTTCAAAAGAAACAGGTCTTAATACCTTGTATTCGACTCTACCGACTGGAATTGTGATGTTTTTACCAAGAAGTGTTTCGAGCATGCTACCAGCAGCAATTACTGCCAGTTCGGGCATTTCTTCTTTGAAGTACCGTAATAAGTTCACAACATGTGGCGCTTCTTGTAATTCATCGATAAATAAAAGGGTGTCATTAATTTTAGATAATTGTTTCATTTTATCTATAAAAATTCGTTCGGTTATTTGCTGTACATCATTTGAATTATCAAATAATTGGATGTCTTTTTCTCGTTCGAGGTTTATATAAATATATTGTTTAAATTGCTTTCCAAATTCGTTTATAACGGTTGTTTTTCCTACTTGACGGGCACCTCGAATGATCAATGGTTTTCTAGACGTAGAAATTTTCCATTTTTCTAGTTCTTTCAATATTTTTCGGTAAAACATAGATTTTTAGCTTAAGTTCTAAATTCAAATTTACGGAAATAATATTAAATTAAGGGTTAATTAATTACATTTATTTACAATAATAAGGGTTAATTTAAGTTTAATCAAAACTAAAATAAGGGTTAATATATATTTAGTCTTAAATATTATCGAAATAAGGGTGATTTAATAATGCTTTTTCAGTTGTATTTCTCTCTAATAAAGAATATCTTTGTTAGTCAAACCATCATGATTATGAGTAATTACAAAGCAGGCCCTTTTTTAGAACAAATTGTTGTTCCTAGCGATTTACGCAATAAGTTCGCTGTAAGTGATTTACCTCAAGTATCGAATGAACTTCGTCAATACATAGTGGATGTTATTTCTGAAATTGGAAATAGTCATTTTGGAGCAAGTTTAGGGGTGGTAGAATTGACGGTTGCATTGCATTATGTATTTAACACACCTTATGATCAATTGGTGTGGGACGTAGGTCACCAAGCCTATGGGCATAAAATATTAACAGGACGTCGCGATGTTTTTCATACCAACCGAATCAAAGGTGGGATTTCAGGTTTTCCAAAACGCAGCGAAAGCGAATACGATACCTTTGGTGTAGGTCACTCTTCTACTTCTATTTCTGCGGCATTGGGTATGGCGGTTGCGAATCGTTACAAAGGAGAAAAAAACAGACAACATATTGCCGTAATTGGTGATGGCGCTATGACAGCTGGATTGGCTTTTGAAGGCATGAATCATGCTGGATTTGAAAAAGATGCAAATTTATTGGTTGTGTTAAACGACAACTGTATGTCGATAGACCCTAACGTAGGAGCATTAAAAGAATACCTTACAGATATTACGACTTCGCATACTTATAACAAAGTAAAAGATGAAGTATGGAAAATGTTAGGTAAAGTTTCCAAATTTGGACCGGATGCACAAGCGGTTGTTTCGAAAATTTCACATTCTTTGAAAAGTACCTTGTTAAAGCAAAGTAACTTATTTGAATCTTTACAATTCCGTTATTTTGGACCGGTAGATGGTCACGATGTAGAAGGATTAGCAAAAGTATTAGAAGATTTAAAACATATTCCTGGACCAAAAATTTTACATTGCATTACCGTAAAAGGAAAAGGATATAAATATTCCGAAGAAGGTGATCCAACTAAATGGCATGCACCTGGAATTTTTAATAAAGAGACAGGAGAAATAATTAAAATAGTTCCAAAGTCACCACAAGCCCCTAGATATCAAGATGTATTTGGTCATACGATTGTAGAATTGGCTGAAAAGAACGATAAAATCATGGGTGTAACTCCAGCAATGCCTTCAGGATCTTCTTTAAACATCATGATGGAAGCAATGCCAGATCGTGCGTTTGACGTAGGAATTGCCGAACAACATGCAGTAACTTTTTCAGCAGGCTTAGCAACACAAGGGTTAGTTCCTTTTTGTAATATTTATTCGTCTTTTATGCAACGTGCATATGATCAAGTTTTACATGATGTTGCTATTCAAAATTTGAACGTCGTATTTTGTTTGGACCGCGGTGGATTTGTAGGAGCAGATGGCGCAACGCACCATGGATTATATGATATTGCGTATATGCGTATGATTCCAAACATGATCGTTTCTTCCCCGATGAACGAAGCGGAACTTAGAGATTTAATGTATACTGCGCAACAAGAAAATATGGGTCCATTTACCATTCGTTACCCGCGTGGAAATGGGGTTATGTTGGAATGGAAAACACCAATGAAAGCAGTTAAGGTTGGAACAGGACGAAAATTGACCGAAGGGAAAGATATCGCGTTTGTTACTATTGGTCCTGTTGGCAATTTTGCGCAAGAAGCAGTTAAAGAACTAAACCTTCTTGGAATATCGGCAGCACATTATGATTTACGTTTTGTTAAACCATTGGATGAAGTAATGCTACATGAAGTATTTACCAAATTTGATAAAGTTATCACTGCGGAAGACGGTTGTTTGATGGGTGGTATGGGAAGTGCTATTCTTGAATTTATGGGGGATAACCAATATAGTGCAAAAGTTGTTCGTTTAGGTGTTCCAGATACATATATTCATCATGGTACTCCAGCTGAATTATATGCAGAAGCTGGATTTGATTCGGCCGCAATGGTAGCGCATGCCAAATTAATGGTTGGGCATACAAGTTCTGAAATAGATCTTTCGCAAGATAAGGTCGGCTAAGCGTTTGTACCAAAAATACAAATATCATTTCGCATTACACCTCATTATTTTTTGTTGGGGATTTACAGGTATATTAGGGAAACTCATCCATCTTTCGGCTGAAAAAATTGTTTGGTTTCGTTGTATCATCGCATTTATATCGATGCTTATTGCATTGAAAATATTTCGATTGCCGATACGTATACGATCTAAAAAATATTTCTGGATAACCTTAGGAGTTGGTGTTTTAGTTGCACTACACTGGTGGACCTTTTACCAATCTATTTATCTTTCTACGGCATCTTTAGGTATTTTATGTTTATCTACGGTTACCCTGCATGTCACCTGGTTAGAACCACTGTTATTTCGTAAACCGTTTTCATGGGTCGAATTTTTGATGGGGTTACTGGTCGTAGTAGGAATCTATATTGTTTCGGATGATTTTACAGGAAATGAATTAATTGCACTTGCATGGGGTTTAACATCTGCGGTATGTGCAGCATTATTTTCTGTATTTAATTCCTATTTAGTGCATAAAATTCCTTCTACCGCAATGTCGATTCACGAAATGGGTGTTGGGTTCTTATTTTTAACCGGAGTCTTATTTTTTCAAGGGAAAATAGATGGGCACCTATTTGAAATGAGTATTTCCGATGCTTTATGGTTATTGTTTTTAGGCATTATTTGTACTTGTATCGCCTTTATCGTTACGATTGAAATCATGAAAAAACTTGGTGCATTTACGGTTTCCTTAAGTATAAATTTAGAACCTGTATATACTATAATTTTGGCAGTGATTATACTACAAGAACATACCTTGTTAGGCTACAAATTTTACCTTGGCGCAAGTGTAATACTTTTGGTATTAGTCGTAAATGCTATTATTAAACGAAATAAATCTAAAACGATTATTTCAAATTAGATAATTGACCTTTTAGGTTATTGATTACATCAATTTCAGTCGCATCTACATGGTTTAATTCTGAAAGATAAAAAGATGCCCAATCCACGATATTTATGATGTATAAGGAACGTTGTATTACGTCTTCTCCTTTTGCTTTTAAAACAAATACATTTTTGGTTTTCGATTTGATTACATCGATTGAAAATTGTAAACGTGTCACATTTCGTTCATGCCAATCACCTGAATCTAAAAACAAAGCACCATAAGAATCATTCCCTAGTCCCCAACCAACAAGTTCGTTGTGATTCATTTCTGGAATGGTATGGTTACAACATAATATTTTACCGTTTTCGTTGAATTGTTGTCTAGCGCGTATTGCCACTGCTTCATAATTTGAAGCAGAATAGATCATCACAAACGTGTCTTTTAAGAAAGCAGCTAACTTATGTGCTTCTTCTTTTATTTCAGATTCATTTGAGATTAATAAGTCCGCACTTTTTCTAAAACTTTCTAAATGTGAAGCATTTACAAATCCTAATTGAACAAAAATATTAATTAATTGACCTAGTGAAAATGCAAGCGCTGTACGAGGTGGATTACCTCCTGGCACTAAAACGTAATCAAACCCATTTTTTTCACAAAAAGCAGCTAATTTACCTCCAGAGGAGATGCCAATGATATGTGCTCCTACTTCTAATGCTTTGGCTACACAAAAAAGTGTTTCTTCTGTTTCGCCAGAATAGGATGAACCAATCACTAATGTGTTAGTACCAACATAACTTGGGAATGTATAATCTTGGACTAATTGTACCGGTACTTTTAATTTATCTTGTAACCATTGGGAAACTAATTTTCCACCAATACCAGAACCACCCATCCCACAAATCAAAATGTTTTGAATCGTGTTTTGTGGTACTTTGAAAGACATTTTTGAAGCAATCTCTAATGATTCTTTGATGTTATTCGGAAAGGCTGCAATTAGTTTATCCATTGTTTTAAAATTTATAGTAACAAATATAATTAATCCAAGATATAAAAGTAGGATTCTGTGTTATTTTACAGCAGCTAATAATGCTTCTACTAGTGATTCATTTACATCCCCATATTTCGCAGTGTAATCCTCCGAAGCTAATTTAATCACTTCAAAAGCTTCTTCTTTGCCATATACATGTGTAATTTCTACATTTTTTCCAGCTCCATCTAAATCTTTGTATGTCAAGAAAAAGTGACGTACACGGTCGATAACCAATTTAGGCATTTCTGAAATATCGTTGATATCACCATATGCTTGGTCTCCTTTTAGTACAGCGATTATTTTATCATCTGCTTCACCACCATCTAACATGCGGAAACCTCCGATAACTTTTGCTTCACATAAAATATTTGTATGATTAAACCCTCTTTCACTCAAAACACAAATATCAAGCGGGTCACCATCCCCAACGATGTTAGTTCTTCCTGTTTTTTCGTTTGCAAACGAAGCTACTTTCGTATCACAATATGTTTTAGGAACAAATCCGTATAAACATGGCATGTGATTGGATAATTTTTGAGGACGATCTACCATAATATGACCAGAAGGCTTATCGATTTCGTATTTAATAGCATCTGCTGGTGTAATTTCAATGTATGCATTTACTATAGCAGGTGCTTTTTCACCAAGTTCAATTCCATGCCAAGGATGTGACACAAAACGTTGATTCATGATATCGATGATTTTTTTTACTTCTTCTTTCATAACGTGTTATTTATTATTGAATTTTTTCGAACACAAATATAGTACATATACCAAAATAGTAGTTGTTTTCTATACGAGTTAAAGTATCAAAATTCACATATTTTTAAATTAAAGTATTTCATTATTTAATTATCCAAAACAAGAGAACCACATTTAATTTTAGTTCCTAAACCGCCTACGTTTAAGAGTAAAAGCAGGTTGTTATTTGTTGGATTATAGTGGAAGTCTCTAGGCATATAACTTCCTTCCGGTGTTACTTTAGCTAGAAATTGTGCTCGTTTCGTTTCACCAGTTTGTAAATCAATAGTAACGCGAGAAAGAATATTATTTTTTGCAAAAATCGGGTTGCTATGTATTTTTTTATTCGTCATAAATATCCCGTTTTCCGCATAATTTTTTGCGTTATCTGAAAATAAAATTCCGTATTGTTTATCTGTTATATAGGAAAAACAAGAAACAAAGGCACCATCGTAGGAAGAAGAAGCTTGAATCTTTTGAATTTTTTTCATCCAACGCATGGAGCCATCGGATTTTAAGCAAAATACAAGAACATCTTTAAAATAATACGTCACGTTTGCAGTAGTATTTGCGTATGGAGAATACCCACCCATACCTGTGCCATAGCCCATGCCATACCCATTATTATAGGTTGTATATGTCACATTTCGAACGATTTGCTCTAAATGTCCTATAATATCTCCATTTGGTAAACTAGTAGCGTTTTTCCAGGTATAATCATATAATTTAGGTAATAATTTCCCTTGTGCATAGTTGTTTTCTATGCGATTTTTCTTGCGGTCTGAAAGTCCATAGGTATAAATATTTAAGGGTATATCTTCGAATTTTTCTTGTGTAATTCGCCGATTCATTAAATCCACCTGTATCGTAAAAATACCATTCATGGATAGTTCCGATCGGTTGATCATTTTATCTTGTTTTGTTCGAAGAAACGTTCCAAAAAGCAGTAAATTTCCATCTGAATTAATACGCATTTTATACGCATTGATTGTTGTTTTCGCCAATTTATGGGTTAGATTGGTGATTTGATTTTTTTCACATGTATAGATAAGTAGCGATTGAATAGCGTCTAAATCATCTAAATTTCCTATATTATATTGACTTTCAATAGGAAACATACTAAATGGACCTATACGAAAATTGGATAAAATACTGTTTTTTAATTTTTTTCGGGTTGGAGAAACTTTCACATTATATGCGATACATAGTTCCCCTTTGTCTCCAAGTGTGTAGCTACCGAAACTTACTTGATTTGCATCCATTGGAATTCGTTGTTCACCTTTTGCATGTACAGTAATAGAATCATTTAGAATCACATATCCGAAGGACATTTCTTTTTTCTTACTGTCTTCTATGGTATAAATAACACCTCCAAACAAATTGTTTTTTGCATGAACAAGATATATATCGTTTTCTAGATAGTAGTTTTTTGCTTGTTCGAAGGAAGTGGTGACAACTATGGGAGAAGGTTCCAGCTCTTCCGAGTATACTTGATGTAAAATATAGCCTACGTTGTTTTCGGTTGTACTATAAAAAACGAGTAGTTGATTGCCCACCCTAGTCATTCCTTCATAGCGTAACTTATTCCCTTTCCATTCTTTGGCTAGAGATACTGTTTTTTGAACTGCTAGGTTTTGCAGGATGGATACACTGGTTGTGTAGTTATTCGTTAATTCTTCTAGAAAACTACCAAATGTACGCGAAGCAAAATAATCTCCATTGGGTGTCTCCATTATTTCATCAAATCTACCTTCAGGAATTTCAGGACCCCATTTAAGTTTGTTTTCTTGCGCTATTGAAGCTATATGTATAAGGAAGAATATACATAATAATATGACATGTTTACGGGTACTTTTACGGTCAACCATTATTCGCTAGATTAAGATTATTCAGTCTTTTTTATGAGAAACAATAGATTCCAATTGTTTTAGAACAAACATAACGAAAAAATAGAAAAAGAAGGACTGCAGGAAGTTAATAACAAAAAAACCGCTATCACTAGTTGTTTACTCCAACACAATTTTCTTATTTTCAATGGAAACTCCTTTTTCATCTACGATGTGCAGGATATACATTCCTTTTGCACCAATGGATTTTAGGGAGATTTCAGTTTTGGCAGAAGTTGCCAATGCATTGTACACTTCTTTGCCTTGAAGGTCCGTAATTCGAATAGTGTTCCCGTGTGCATTATTTATGGTGATTAGGTCTTTCGTTGGATTTGGATAGACCGTAAAAGATTCCTTTTTTTGTTCATTTATTAATAATGATTTTCCTTCTTTGCTAATTATATTACTTCCAACATAGTTTTCTCCTCGCTTTGTTGCTATACAAGCATCTTGTTTTGTTATTCTTATTTGATACCAAGTGGTTGCAGGGGGATTGTTGTCAATGTATGCAAACGTATTATTTGCAACTGATGAAAGCAAACTGAAATTTACTCCATCTGTACTTCTCCAAATTTCAAAATTAGGATAGTCAAAACCTTCGTATGCATTCCATGCTAAATTAACAGTTCCATTTAAACCTACGTTACTACTCAACATAAGCGTTGTGTGGTTTGACCCTTGATGTTCTTTACCACAGGAATCAACATATGCTAACAAATATCTTTCTACTTGATTATTTGATGATGTATCATCCCATTGAGATAATTTTGATTTGTCTTGTTCGTTTACTAGATCGTATGTGCTCGTTTTTTTATTCTGTTTGTAAATCCTGTATTTTGATATGAATGTTTCTGCTGTATTTTCCCATAGGATGGTGTTTTTTCCATTTATATTTGTGACCATACAAATGTTTGGGGAATAACTTGGAGGAGATGTTGGCCAGATTGTTTTTTTTAGTACTCCAATTCCGCTTCCATTAAATCCATTTTGTACAACATCGCCCTCAAATACATAATAATCATTAAATGCACTTATTTCATTATTCCCGATGTTGAAACATATATTAGTTCCAAGATTCTTAATAAGTAATTCTGCGGAATTATGTCCTGGAAAAATGAAGGTAGGGTGCAGTACATTTGAATTTGAGCAAACAGAGAACAAATAGGTGCATTTATTGATCGACATGTTAATTTCGGAATTTAAATTCTGGTTAGAATTATTATAATTTTTAATTAATCCAGCATCAGTTGCTATCCATAAATTGCTAAGTTCATCTTTTATTATCTTGTTACTACCGTTCGATAAACTTCTTTCAAACGCTCCAGGAGTACCATCCTGACATCCAAAATTTTGCGTAAAGTTATTTTTAGAAAAAACAATATTATTTACACCACAATCAGAATTTTCATTTAAACCTAGGATTATATTATTTGGCTCACTGTATATTGTTTTCGTTTTCCCTTTAAACAATAATGTATTAAAACTGTCGTATTTTACTATTCCGTCTTTTGTTATGAAATAAATTTGATTGTTATAATCTTGATATATTTTGTCAACATTCATTGATGTTTTACCATTTTTAAGTGCTATACCAGAAATAGTTACATCAATTTTATTCCAATTAGTACCATCAAATTTTATAACACCATTTGTAGTTGCAATCCACTTTTGATTGTTTTTATCAATTAAAATAGAGTTGATTGAGTCGTTAAGGTAGGATGTGTTAGTATTGTTATAGTTAATCCAGTTACTCCCATTATAAACCGCAATATTATTGTATGTTGTTAACCAAACACTGCCATTTTGATCAAATGCTATGGAATTTATGTTTTTATCAGTCAACCCACTTGATACTAAATTTAAAGGAGTCCAATTATTTCCAGTTCCATAGATAACACCTCCTTTTCCAACTAACCAAACTGTATTTTTTGAATCCATACCAATTTGATTGATTGGAAAGGAACTAAATGACTTCCACTCTTTACCATTTATTGTTGTATACCCTTTTTTTGTTCCAATGTATTTAGTTCCGTAACTGTCTATTTGAATATCGGTAATAGAATCCGATAATAATAGACTGTTGGATGTGTTAAACGTTTTCCAGTATGTATTAAAATTCTGCGCCATTACATTCGTTGCAAATACCAACGCAACAATTAATTTAATGTAGTTTTTGATCATAATTTTTCAAATTTATTTTTTATTCTCCCATAATGGAATGTTAGTATTTACATTAAAAATATGTGGGACAACATATATAAATGCTAATTTTTTAATAAATCTCTCTCACATGAGACTAGGGCAAATATACTATGTATTTATACAGTATGGTAATAGTATTATTTATTACTTATAGTAATTTTCTTCCTTGAAAGAAAAAATCAGATAAAAACATAAAATTTTCGAGTATGGAAGAAAAAAGTCAATTTTGAGTTGAAAATTTCGAGTAAGGAAGAAAAAAACAGTAATTTTTTCCGAGAATGAAATTATCCCATTTCTTTAACCAAATCCCGCACATTTTTCCCTATGATTTTGTTCCATTATTTATACTTTTGCTTACATTCAAAAATCTATGGAACTCAAAACTTTCAGATCTCTTTTTGCGAAACATCCAGCCATTGACGCAACTGCAAATCAACTTCAATACAGCGAATCCAAAGTACATTGGAAAGGGGTAGCAAATTCTGCTAGGGCGTTGTTTGCAACACAATTAAGCGCACAAGTTCCAGGACATCATTTATTTATTTTACAAGATAAGGAAGAAGCGGCTTATTTTTTCAATGATGTAGAAAGTCTCTTTCCCGATGAAAAAAATAGCGTTTTTTATCCTGCATCCTACCGTAGTGCATATCATTTTGAAGAAACCGATAATGCGAATGTGGTTGCAAGAGCAGAAGTATTAGAGAAAATCAATAACGGCAATAATGCATGGATTGTTACCTATCCGCAAGCTTTATTTGAAAAAGTTCCAACACAACAAAAATTAACTGAAAACACTTTAAAAGTTCAAAAAGGTCAAAATTATTCGCTCGATTTTATGAACGAATTATTGATGGATTATGGCTTTGAACGGGTAGATTTTGTATACGAACCAGGACAATTTGCTATTCGTGGAGGAATATTAGACGTCTTTTCCTTTGCCAATGATTATCCTTTTCGGATGGAGTTTTTTGGGGAAGAACTAGAATCCATCCGTACGTTTGATCCGGTAGACCAACTTTCCATTGCAAACCATGATTTTTTTCATATCGTCCCAAACGTACAAAAACAATTTATCCAACATGGATTAGATACGTTTTTAGGTTTTTTAGGTAAAAATGCAACCGTTTGGATGTCCTCCATGGGGGAAATTATCCATCAATTAGACAAAGAATACGAGAAGGCCGTAAAAGCCTACGATGGTTTAAATCATGCAACTATCAAGCATTCGTTACCCGGAGAAATATACACCCATAAAACAGAGTGGACACAACAAATACAAGGGTATAATGTGGTAGAATGGGGGCCAGAATTTCATTTCAAAGCAGGTTTTGAAGCCAGTTTTCAAGTGCATCAACAACCGACATTCAACAAGAATTTTGAAATGCTGCGCGACGATTTGATCGCACATAAAAAGGCAGGATTTACCAATTTATTCTTTTCCAATCAACCAAAACAAATTGATCGACTTTATTCTATTTTTGAAGACATCGGTGGGGAAGTGGAATTTATTCCTATGCCAATCGCTCTGCACGAAGGATTTATTTTACCAGATTTAAAACTCGTTTGTTATACCGATCACCAAGTGTTTGAACGCTACCATCGTTTTAAATTGAAAGAAGGTTTTTCCCAAGCAAAACAAGCAATTACGTTAAAAGAAATTTACGATTTACAAAAAGGAGATTATGTAACCCATATCGACCATGGTGTAGGACAATTTTCCGGTTTACAAACGATTGATGTAAATGGAAAACCACAAGAAGCAATCCGATTAGTATACCGCGATGGGGATGTATTATACGTCAGTATTCACTCCTTACACCGTATTTCTAAATTCACAGGGAAAGACGGTATTGCACCTAAAATGAATAAATTAGGAACACAAACCTGGGCGATACTTAAAAATAAAACCAAGAAAAAAATCAAAGAAATCGCTTTTGATTTGATTCAATTATATGCCAAACGTAAAAGTCAACCAGGATTTGCTTACAGTCCGGATAACTATTTACAAACAGAGTTGGAGGCTTCCTTTATGTATGAAGATACACCTGACCAATTAAAAACCACGCAAGCAATCAAAGAGGATATGGAATCTGCAACCCCGATGGATCGTCTGGTATGTGGCGACGTAGGTTTTGGTAAAACAGAATTAGCGATACGTGCAGCGTTTAAAGCGGTCTGCGATAGTAAACAAGTGGCAGTATTAGTCCCAACAACCATTCTTTCCCACCAACATTACCGTAGTTTTTCCAAACGTTTGGCAGATTTTCCTGTGAAAGTAGATTTTATCAATCGTTTTAAAAGTGCAAAGGAGGTTACCGCAACACTTAAAAAAGTAGAAAATGGAGAAATCGATATCTTAATTGGTACCCATAAATTAATCGGTGAGAAAGTGAAGTTTAAAGATTTAGGCTTGATGATTATCGATGAAGAACAAAAGTTTGGGGTGGCAGTGAAAGACAAACTAAAAACCTTAAAAACAACTGTCGATACATTAACACTAACTGCAACACCAATACCTAGAACACTGCAGTTCTCCTTGATGGGAGCACGTGATTTGAGTATTATAAATACGCCGCCGCCAAACAGACAACCGGTATTAACAGAAATAGTTCAATTTAACGAAGAAACGATCCGCGATGCCATTGCGTATGAAGTTTCCCGTGGTGGACAAGTATATTTTGTGCATAATCGTTTGCAAAACATCAAAGAAGTTGCTGGCATGATTTGTCGCTTGTGTCCTGGTGTACGTGTAGCCATTGGTCACGGACAAATGGATGGAAAAGCCTTAGAGAAAATCATGTTAGACTTTATTCAAGGCGAATACGATGTGTTACTTGCAACAACCATTATTGAATCTGGTATCGATATTTCCAACGCGAATACAATCATCATCAATAGCGCACAAAATTTTGGTTTGAGTGACTTGCACCAATTACGCGGTCGCGTAGGTCGTTCCAACAAAAAAGCATTTTGTTATTTGATTGCGCCGAAGTTTCACGAAATGACTACAGAAGCGCGTAAACGTTTGGAAGCATTGGTACAATTTTCGGATTTAGGTGCAGGATTTAACATCGCTATGAAAGACCTAGATATACGTGGTGCTGGAAATTTATTAGGCGGAGAGCAAAGTGGATTTATTTCCGATATTGGATTTGAAATGTATCAGAAAATTTTGAACGAGGCGATGGAAGAATTGCGGGAAACAGAATTTAAAGACCTTTACGCAGACCGAAATACGGATGACTTTGTACAGTTCGTGAAAGATTGTGTCATAGAAACCGATTTAGAAATCAGAATACCAGATGATTACGTAAACAATGTTGCTGAACGCTTAAGTTTATACCAAAAACTAGATAGTTTAGAAAATAAAGCGGCACTAGAAGCGTATGCACAAAAATTGATCGACCGTTTTGGTCCTTTACCGAGAACAGTAAAGGAATTATTTCGTTCGTTTGAATTACGTTGGTTGGCACAAGATATTGGTATCGAGCGATTGGTAATCAAATCTGGGACCATGGTTTGTTATTTTATCGCAAATCCACAGTCCGCATTTTATGATTCTCCTGAATTTCAACGCGTTTTATCCTACATTCAAACCAATCCGAGTGACTGTAAGTTGAGTGAAAAAAATGACCGATTACGTATGATTTATACCAATATTCATACAATTGATCACGCGGTGAAACGTTTGATGGAAATAATTGGGTGATTATTGTTTGGCAAATGTTAAAATATATTTGGTAATCGATTCTTTCGTTTTAGCATCGATATTCGCATATTCTTTTCCGGACATTTCATCAATCTCGTGGTTCCAACGTTTCTCTCCAAATTTACTAGGTGCGTATAGCGTGTGACATTTTGCGCAATTAGCTGCATATAATTTTTGTCCTTCCACTAATTGTTCGGAAGTAATTCCAGGATATTTTATTGCTGCCCTCGTTACATCCGCTTGCGAAATCGAGATAATTTTCGCCCCTCCACAGGCAAATACTAGTAAGGAACTAACTATGATGGTTACTTTTTTCATGGTATTATTATTTATTTGGTTCTATTGTTTCTAAAAAAGCTTTCAAGTCTTTAACAAAAGCTTTTTGCAGTGTTAATTCTTGTGGATTAGTCGTTGATTTACTTTGCGCCTCGACTGTTTCAATCATGTAATTTACATTATTAGGTAGGCCCATTTTTGCGTAATAATTACCCGTCGCATGTTGGTTTTTATAGACTTCTAATGCTTTTAGTTGGATAGATATTGCTTGTTTAGACATGTAAATGGAGAAAGAATTTAATACAGAAAGCGCATCATATCCTTTTAACTTATTGTTTTTAAATAGATTGAAATAAAATTCCAAATGTTCAATATTTCCATCTGCAGCATATACATTCGCTAATAATAAACGAATTGTAGGTGTTTGGTCGTTTTCATACATTTTTATTGCTTCCACTGCTGCCTCATGATTTACTTGATTTAAAGCAATGATGGCTGAAGAGATTACTTTGTAGGATAACTCTTCCAACAAATGATCTTTCAATGCGATTGTAGCTTCGATAGGGGTTAAGTTTTCCGCTAAAAAATTAACTGCTTGTGCGCGTACAGCTGAATTTTCATCGCGACGTAAAAGTCCTTTAATTAGTTCTATGCCGTTCTTTTTATTCTCTTCCGTTAAGAATGCAGCTTTTTCAATCGCAATTTCACGCATTTTCCAGAATGGATCTTTTAATGCATCTAAAATTAATTGTTGTCCTTTTGGCGTATCATCCGCTGTGCCACTTAGTAAGGCCAACTTACGCGAAATATACTTTTTCCCTAGATAGTATTGAGCTATAAATTGTTCTGTAGGTTTACTTTCACTCACTTTGGCTAATAAAGCTTGGTCGTAATCAAACAATACCAATTGCACTTTACCATTGCTTGGGAAAATAAATTTCTCTTCTTTTTCATCGATTTCTACCTTGTAAATATGTTCTCCAGCATCATCCCAAACGGCAATTTTTACAGGTAAACGATACAAAGGCGTTAATTGCAAATCTTGTATTTGGTTTACAGTTACCACCACTTCTTTGTTTGCGATGGAGATATATTGATCCACTGTTAATTCTGGTATCCCAGCACTCAAAAACCATTGATTGAAGAACCACTGTAAATCTTGTCCTGTTACCTCTTCAAAAGCCAAACGTAAATGGTGGATTTCGGCTGCTTTAAACTTATTGGTTTGCAAGTAATTACGCAATCCTGCAAAAAAAGCTTCATCTCCTAGGTAGTTGCGTAACATATGTAGTATGCGTCCCCCTTTACTGTACGAGTGTTTATCAAACATTTCCTCGTCGTTGTTATAGTAGTACCAAATTAAGTCGTGGTTTTCTCCAGCTTCATAGGTCTCTAGGTATTCACCTGTTTCTTCCTCATTGCCATAATCGGCAACATCCAACCCATAGCGGTACTCATCCCATAAGTATTGCGAATAATTTGCAAATGACTCATTTAAAGGAAGATTTGCCCAGGATTCACAGGTAACTAAATCCCCAAACCAATGGTGAAATAATTCGTGTGCGACAATTGGATCACTATTTTTATCCAATAATTCTCTGTCGGTACGGTACACAAAATCCCCAAAAATTACCGCACTGGTATTTTCCATGGCACCAGATACATAATCGCGTACTACGACTTGGTGGTATTTATCCCAAGGATATTCTACCCCCGTTAATTTGGAGAAAAAAGCAATCATTTTAGGTGTTTCCCCAAAGAATTTTTTAGCAGAATTTTCCCATGCAGGTTCTACATAATAATTCACATCCATTTTACTACCATCAGGACGAGTATATTCGTCTTTTACGACTTTGTATTCCCCGATAGCCATCATGAATAAATAAGGTGCATGTGGTAGTTCTTGCTTCCAGTGATCGGTGCGTGTACCATCTGCGTGCTTCGTAGAAGCGATTAATTTTCCATTCGATAAGGTAACATATTTGTCTGCTACCGTAATTAGCATTTCTTGGGAGGACTTTGCGTTTGGACTATCGATTGTTGGAAACCACACAGAGTTGGATTCTGTTTCTCCTTGTGTCCAAATTTGCGGCATGACATCTTTTATTTCGCCTGTAGGATTAATAAAAAACAAGCCTTTATTGCTTTTGATTGCTTCACTCCCTTCTTCCGTGCGGTCGTTCGGTTTTGCAACATACTCTATCACAACCGTATACTTATCGTCGCGGGTATACGACTTATCTAATTGAATACGAAGGACATCCTTGGTATAGGAATAATTTACATTTTTATCTTTTACTTGCACCGACTTAATTTCCATGCCTTGTGCATCTAAAAACAAACTATCGGAAGTGAAAAAATGCGGTTTTGCAGTGATGGTTGCTTTCCCATACATCCATGCTTTTTGCCAATCAAAACTTACCTCTAATTTAGTGTGGATTAGGTCGGTGAATAAGGTTCTGCTTGCCTTGTATGGAAGTACGATATCCTCTGAAACATCTCCTTCTAGTTGGATATTTTCCGTAATTGGTGTTTCGTTTTCTTTAGACTTATTAATCCCACAAGAAGCGAGAAAAAAAATGAATAAAAACGTGATAATTAGGTAAGAGAATCGTTGTTGATGCATGATAGTTTTGTTGAATGAAGTGTACAAATATATTACTAAAATAATAGAAATTTTAGAAGTTTTATTTATATCTTTACTTGTATAATTTCTCCTTATGAAATCAGTTGCTATACAATCTAAAAAGTTAGATATCATTACTAAAATAACATCTATTGATGATAACATCCTATTAGAAAAGATTTTACAATTAATTTTAACTCCTAATGGTGAAAATACAATCGACAAGGAAAAACAGGAGATTGTTACTGACCTAAAACAAGGTTTGAAAGAATTGAAAATGATTCAACAAGGAAAATTAAAGTCTACTCCTTTAAATGAATTTTTAAATGAGTTATAGCATTGAAACTATCCCTTCTTTCAAAAAGAGATTTAAAAAATTAGCAAAAAAATATCCTTCATTAAAATCTGACTTAGAAAAGTTAGCATTACAACTTCAACAAAATCCGCTTTTAGGCGATCACCTCGGTAATAACTTTTATAAAGTTCGTATGGCGATTACTTCTAAAGCAAAAGGAAAATCTTCAGGAGCAAGAGTTATTACGCACATTAAAGTGATGGATTCGATTATTTATTTGGTTACAATATTTGATAAATCCGAGCAAAGTAGTATTTCAAGTTTTGAGTTAAATGAATTACTCAAAGAAATTTAATTTTTTTATTCATAATATTGTAATACTAATTCTTTACTATGACAAAACAAGGTTGGAAAATCGATGGTGAAAGTTTTGCTTCCACTGCCAAAGCTTCGGTAATTTGGGAAGATGCACACTTTTTTACCTTGCTTGTTGCCGATAAACAATTCCATGGAGAAATTGTAGAAAATGGCATGGAACAAGGATTTTTAAAAGTGAAAATCAACCACCGAGAATTTGTAATTCAAAAACAACGTGCCTTAGATTCCTTGATTGCTGAATTAGGATTAGATAAAGAAAAAGTACGAAAACTACACCAATTAAAATCTCCTATGCCTGGTCGCGTGATTGCTATTGCGGTAAACATTGGGGATGAAATACAAGTCGGAGACGAACTACTGACCCTCGAAGCCATGAAGATGGAAAATGTGTTAAAGTCTGATGGTACTGGGGTCGTAAAATCGATCGATATTCAGTTACAAGACGTCGTAGATAAAGGAAAAGTATTAATAACATTTGCATAAAATAGAACGAGTATGAGTTTAATGATGCCATTTAACCTGCAACAGTGGATTGAAGAAAACCGCGAATTTTTGAAACCGCCGATCAATAATAAAAACCTGTACAAACAAGCAGGTGATTTCATCGTAATGATTGTAGGCGGACCAAACGCGCGTAAGGATTACCACTATAACGAAAGCGAAGAGTTATTCTACCAATTAGAAGGGGATATGACGGTTTTTGCGCAAATCGACGGAGAAAAGAAAGAAATTACGATCAAAGAAGGGGAAATGTTCTTACTTCCTGCAAATATTCCACATAATCCTGTGCGACCAGAAAACACGATCGGTTTGGTAATCGAACGCGTGCGTAAAGGAACCGATTTGTCGGATGGGTTGTTTTGGTTTTGTGAAGCATGTAACAACCCACTTCACCATTACAGATTCCCATTGACAAACATAGAATCGGATTTCTTAGATCGTTTCAAAGATTTCTATTCCAATTTAGATTACAGAACGTGTAACAAATGTGGACACGTGATGGAAACGGATGAACGATATGTTTAATTATGAATGATGTCCCGAAAGCTTTCGGGATATAAATGATGAATGGTCTCACGAAAGTGGGGCTTTTTTGTGACTTTTAAATAGTCGGGTCAAGTTGAACGAAGAAGAAACTCCCGCCAAAAAGTGTGACATTTCACAAAAAGTCGTACGAAAAAGTGTGACATTTCACAAAAAGTCGTGCGAAAAAGTGTAATTACATCTATTTTTTGCCTACATTTATGTCATGAAAAGGCAGGCAGAACAAGCATTACACACCTGGAAATACTCGGAGTTTCGAAAACCCTTGTTGGTATATGGTGCGCGTCAGGTTGGGAAAACCTGGCTCATGAAGCATTTCGGAGCGGAAAATTTCCGAAATTACCTCTACATCAACTTTGAAAAAGAAGTCAGTTTGCGCGGGATTTTTGAAGAAGATTATAACCCGCAACGTATCGTAAAAGTATTGGAGATTTTTACCAATAGTACTATCATTCCGGGAGAAACATTACTCCTATTCGATGAGATTCAAGAAGCAAAAGGCGCTATCACTTGCTTAAAATACTTTAACGAGGAACTACCTCAATTACATATCATTGGTGCAGGTTCATTATTGGGAATTGCACTCAAACAACAAACCTCATTCCCAGTGGGGCAAGTGGATTTTCTGTATATGCATCCATTATCCTTCGCTGAATTTTTAGAGGCAAAAGGGGAAGGAAGACTACAAACACTTCTACAAGAACAAGATTGGGAAATCATTACGCAGTTCCACCAAAAATGGATGCAACTCCTCAAAGAATATTATTTTGTTGGCGGAATGCCAGAAGCAGTAAGTTATTTCATCGAAAAAAACGAATATACAGGGGTACGAACTATCCAACAAAACATACTAAACGCGTACGAACAAGATTTTTCTAAACATGCACCAAGCGAAATCATTCCCAAAATTCGCATGATTTGGAACACGATTGTCAGTCAACTTTCCAAAGAAAATAAAAAGTTTATTTATGGACTCATCAAAGATGGTGCACGCGCTAAAGACTATGAATTAGCACTTGCATGGTTAGAAGATTATGGTCTAGTCAAAAAAGTGTATCGTACAAAAAAAGCAGCATTACCGATTAAAAGTTATATCGATTTACAAGCGTTCAAATTGTATATACTCGATGTTGGTTTGTTAGGTGCAATGGCAAATCTTGGTCCGCAAACCCTTATTCAGGGGGATGCATTATTTCAAGAATTCAAAGGTTCATTAATAGAACAATATGTTGCACAACAATTAACGAGCGAAAAACTAAACAGTTTGTGTTATTGGGCAAACGATAGTGGTTCTGCGGAAGTCGATTTTATGCTAGAAATAGCAGGAATTATTGTTCCGATAGAAGTGAAAGCAACGGAAAATTTACAAGCAAAGTCACTGAAAACGTTTGCACAAAAAAATCCAGACATCCATTGCTACCGAACTTCACTTTCGAATTACAAAATAGAATCTTGGGTGACCAATGTACCTTTGTATGCCATCCAGCAACTTCCGGAAATAATAACTTCTAAACTTCGTTGATTATAACGCTAATTTATGAAGTTCTCTCGAAAAATTCTACTGGTTCTAACCCTCCTTCTCTTCCAACTTCTCGCGGTTGGACAAGAGTCGAACCTACGTAGAAAAATGTTTTTTCCGAGTGCTTCCCCGCAACTCCTAGATACATTTACCGTGTATCCTTCCACGGTGAAGGTTTTTGTAAAAGGAATACTTCTACCCAAACAACAGTATGAAATCAATCCTACAAACGGAACAATAGCATTTTTACAAATTCCATCCGACAGTGTATTCGTAGAATTTCGTGTGTTACCGATACAGTTATCCAAAACCTATAAAGTCCGAGATACCAGCCAAATTTATGCGAACCATAAAGGAGAATATGAAAAGTTTCTGCAAGCGCAAAAAATAAATTACGACGATGTATTTGGTTCTTCTGGACTCAAAAAATCAGGGAGTATCTCCAGAGGTTTATCCTTTGGAAATAACCAAAATGTATCCTTAAATTCGACCTTAAACCTGGAATTATCTGGAGATATTGCACCAAACCTAAAAATTTTAGCTTCGGTAACCGATAAAAATATTCCGATGCAACCCGAAGGAAATACTAGCAAGCTCCAAGAATTTGACCAAGTGTTTATTCAAATTTATAACGACAAATTCAAACTCATCGCTGGAGATTTCTGGATCAATAAACCACCAGGATATTTCTTGACCTACAAAAAAAGAGGTCAGGGAGTAAGCACCGAATACCAATGGAAAAATGCTACTGGTGGAACATGGAAATCGAGTGCTGCCGTTGGATTATCCAAAGGAAAATATGCACGACAAATCATTCCAGGAATTGAAGGAAATCAAGGTCCATACAGACTAAAAGGCAACGAAAACGAACCGTTTATCATTGTGTTATCCGGTACGGAAAAAGTATATATCGATGGACGCTTGTTAAGCCGCGGACAAGAGAATGATTATATGATCAACTACAATACCGCTGAAGTAACCTTTACGAGTAGAAATAACATCACCAAAGATGTACGAATTGTAATTGAATTTCAATATTCTGACCAAAATTATGCACGTTCTTTAGCCACTGCAAATCTTGCTTTTCAACAGAAAAAATTTGATTTTTGGTTAAATACCTACTCCGAACAAGATGCTAAAAACCAAACCTTACAGCAAAGTTTGTCGAACCCGCAAAAACTATTATTAGCATCTGTAGGGGATAGTCTGCAACTCGCTAATACATTGAGTATCGACTCCATCGGGTTTTTGGAAAATCAAAACATGTATCGGAAAATAGATTCGCTTGGCTATTCGAATGTGTTGGTTTATTCCATCGATCCAAAACATGCATACAATCAATGTATCTTTACCTATGTAGGCACAAACAAAGGAAACTATGTGTTTGAAAAATTTAATGCATTAGGTAAAATTTTTAAATGGGTTGCTCCCATCAATGGTCAGGCCCAAGGAGATTATGAACCAATACGTTTACTTATTACGCCTAAACAAAACCAATTTGTTGCTTCGGGAGTTTCGTATAAATTCTCCCCAAAAAACAATATTGAAACTGAGTTTGCAAGTAGTAAAAACAACCAAAACACCTTCTCTCAATTAGATAAAAGTAACGATGTAGGGATTAGTAACCATACAAAATTTAATAACGAAGTTTTTATTGGAAAAGACAGTTTAAGTAACTGGAAACTAAAAAATAAAGCAGAATTAGAGTTTTTATCCACCCATTTTTCACCGATTGAAATTTACCGTTCTGCAGAATTTGATCGCGATTGGAACACCCGAAACAAAGGTTTTAGAGGACAACAACTTTCCACTTCCTTAGCGACTACTATCGAACACCTAAAAAAAGGGAACATCGGATTAGAAGCCACTCGTTATGCAATTGGCTCCGATTATCTAGGAAAAAAGGCTGTTTTTGCAGGGAAATGGAAATCCCATGGAGTAGATGCCGATTGGACAAGCAGTTATTTAGAGAGTCAAACGAAACAAGCCACAAATTCCTATATTAGACATAAAGCTATGATTACTAAACAACTAGGAAAACTAAAAATAGGATATAAAGACGACCAAGAAGATAATCGTTTTTCTACCGCAACCCTTTTTAATCCTGCTAGTTATTCCTTTTTTGATTACCAAGTATTTTTAGCAAATGCAGATTCTTCGCGCTTGAATTACAAATTATTTTACCAAGAACGATACGATAAACGTTCCGACAGTTTGAGACTTACACCGGTTGCAAAAGCACGGACTTTCGGCTCCGAATTTTCTTTTCTTTCACAAAAAAACCAACGATTAAATTTTATCTTGAATTACCGGGAACTAGTCATTTCAAATGCCAAATTAATCAATCAAACTCCTGAAAACACCTTGTTGGGCAGATTGGATTACGATCTAAATGTATGGAAAGGAGTATTTACGTGGAATTCCTTTTATGAATTAGGAAGTGGATTAGAACTAAAAAAGGAATTTTTATATATCAAAGTCAACGACGGACAAGGGGTGTATACTTGGATTGATTATAACCAAGATGGAAGTAAAGATTTAAATGAATTTGAAGTTGCACAATTTGTAGATCAAGCAAGTTATATACGGGTATTTATACCAAGCAATAATTATGTAAAAACCTATAGTAATGAGTTAAATCAAGGTGTCTTTTTTAAACCCGAAAAAATTTGGCAAAATGCAACAGGCATAAAGAAAGTGGTAGGACTTATGTCTGATCAATTGCGGATGCGTATCAATCGTAAATCAAATCATTTTGATGGAAGTTCGTATTTCAATCCGTTTATCTTTCAGATATCCGATACTTCGTTGTTAAGCACCAACTATAATTTGCGTAACACGATGTATATTAACCGTACTAGCTCCATTATTGGGGGAGAATACATCTATCAAGACAACCAAACTAAAACTCTTTTGGCAACAGGATTTGATGCACGCAATCAACGCTACCATGAATTCAATTTACGTTGGAACATAAAACGGGTTATTTTATTTGAAATCAATTACCAACAAGGAACGAAAGAAGCCAAAGCTGATTACACGGTTGGGAGAAACTACTTTTTGCAATATCGCCAAGTCAAACCTACGATTAGTTACCAACCTGCAACATCTTCGCGTTTCACGTTAGAAACACGTTATTCAACCAAAAACGCTATTTCGGGTGAATATGCGTATGTTAAAGAACTTACCCTTCGCAGTAAATACAACCAAGCAGAAAAAGGAAGTTTACAGGCAAGTTTTTCCCTTTTAAAAATTGATTTTCAAGGAAATGCGAGTTCGGCTGTTGGATTTGAACTCCTCGAGGCACTCAAACCTGGAAATAACGCCACTTGGAATGTGGGGTACCAACGAAATGTCTCCAAAAAACTGCAGATCTCCATACAATATAACGGAAGAAAATCCGAAAGTAGTCGTACGATTCATACCGGAGGAATGGAAGTTAGGGCGTATTTTTAAAGGTTATTATAGCATAAATTTCTACCCTAAATTAGATCCTAGATCGTTTAAATTCTCTTCAATTTCTTCCACACTTGGTAAACTTCCCTTTAAGTTATCTGGTAAAATACGCGTTAATTCATATTCTGAGATTCCAATCGGTTTATGGATATCCCGTAAGGTATATTCTGCAAACAATTTTCCGTTGCTAAGGTTGTAAAGTCAAATATGTACGGATCTTTAAATAAATGTTTGGCCCAAGCTGAATGATCATCAGGAAGTGTGTGATCAAAATTATTTATTAACGTTCCTTGGCGTTCGTGTACCTCGCTTTTGATTTGTACGGCCAAGGTATCTCTGCTCCAACCTTGTTCAGCTACTTGTTGCATATACCAAAATCGGATAGGGATATCTTTTATTTTTTGCATCAAAATAACATGATGTGACCAACTAATTTTAGTAATTAACTGTATTTCATTAGATTGTAATTTTGCAACGGGCAGTTGCGAAATTGGAGTTTCCTCTGTTTTTAAATCCGACAAGTCAATTGGCGGAATTAAATTATCTTCATTTTCTAATTGGGCAACGGGCAGTTGCCCAATTGTAAGGGATTGATATTCTTGAAAAAATTTGAGCATATAATTGATGTTTCTCTCCGAAAATCCTTTCGCATCACTCAATTCATTCTTTAAATCTACTGCCAAACGTGGAATGACTCCTTTTCCCCAACCTTCTTGTTGTTGTCGTTCGTGAATCATTTTACCAATATCCCAATAAGTAGCCAACATCTCGGCATTTGCCGTTTGAAATACTTTCGTTTGTCCTTGTCGAACACGTGCTTTGATGACTCCTAATAGGTCTTTATAGTTTGTTAATTCATTACGCATATCTCTAATTTAGTGAAATAGATAAAATTAATTATAACGAAACAGATAAAATTTTAATGAATTATTTTCTTTTTTAGCCGCATGATTCATACAGGTGGAATGGAAGTCAGGGCGTATTTTTGATTTACAACTACTCTCTTTATGTACGGGTTTTTTTGAAGTAGGAAAACACCGCTACCGCACTTTTTTTTTGTGTAATTTTGTTTTACATGGCACCGGAGCATTTGCAACTCAAATTGAAAACAATTCCAGAACAACCTGGGATATATCAATATTTTGATAAAGAAGGGGTTATAATTTATGTTGGCAAAGCAAAGAATTTAAAAAAACGGGTAACTTCCTATTTTGTAAAAACACAAGATAATCTTAAAACACGCATACTTGTCAAGCAAATTATCGATATTCAATACTTGGTAGTAGATACGGAGTTAGATGCCTTATTACTTGAAAATAGTTTAATCAAAAAGTATCAGCCTAAATACAATATTCAACTGAAGGACGATAAAACCTATCCTTGGATTTGTATCAAACAGGAGCCGTTTCCAAGGGTGTTTTCTACTAGAACTTTAGTGCGAGATGGATCTGCTTATTTTGGTCCGTATACCAATGTGAAAATGGTGAATACCTTGGTGCAATTCATTAAAGAATTATACCAACTGCGCACGTGTACTTTTGACTTGTCAGAGCGTAATATTCAACAGGAAAAGTATAAAGTATGCTTGGAGTATCATATTGGTAATTGTAAAGCACCTTGTATTGGTAAACAATCGCAAGAAGATTATGCGATTTCGATTCAACATATTGAAGCAATATTGAAAGGGCAGATTTCGACTGTTATTCAGTATGTGAAGAAAACCATGATGGAATATGCAGATGCATATCGTTTTGAGGATGCCCATCGGATGAAGGAAAAGTTAGAATTGCTTGAAAATTACAAAGCAAAGTCAACCATTGTTTCTCCAAAAATTCAGGCAGTGGATGTGATAACAGCCATTGAGGATGAAAAATCGTATTTTGTGAATTATTTGGTTGTCTCTAATGGTGCAATCATACACGGAATTACATTGGAAGTTCAAAAAAAGTTAGACGAAAAAATTGAAGATGTTGTATTATTTGCTTTGCTGCAATTTCGGGAACGTTTTACTAGTTTTTCTAAGGAAATATTGACATCCATTACACTAGATTCACCTACCTCTGAATTTAAATGTGTTATTCCGCAAATTGGCGATAAAAAGAATTTAGTGGAATTATCGTTACGCAACGCGAAGTTCTATCGCATGGAGAAGTTTAAACACCAGAAAATTACAAATCAAGAAGCGCATTCCGAGCGCATACTGCGAACGATACAACGCGATTTACGATTAGCGGAACTTCCAAAACACATGGAATGTTTTGATAATTCCAATATTCAAGGAACAAATCCGGTTTCTGCTTGTGTAGTTTTTAAGGATGGTAAACCTTCCAAAAAAGATTATCGTCATTTTAACGTACAAACAGTGGTAGGTCCGGATGATTTTGCAACCATGGAGGAAGCGGTATTTAGGAGGTACAGACGTTTATTAGACGAAAACGAACCTTTACCACAACTTATTATTATCGATGGTGGTAAAGGTCAGTTAGGTGCTGCTTTAAAGGCTTTAGAAAAATTAAATTTGCGCGGGAAAATAGCTATTGTTGGTATTGCAAAGCGCTTGGAAGAAATCTTTTTTCCTGGGGATAGTATTCCTATTTATTTGGATAAACGTTCAGAGAGTTTGAAAGTAATTCAATTTATGCGAAATGAAGCACATCGTTTCGGTATAACACACCATCGTAACCGACGTAGTAAAGGAGCTTTTGTTTCAGAGTTAGAGGGAATACCAGGAATCGGTGAAACAACATTCAAAAAATTAATGACCACTTTTAAAAGT
This sequence comes from Flavobacteriia bacterium, assembly GCA_947463445.1. Taxonomy (GTDB): domain Bacteria; phylum Bacteroidota; class Bacteroidia; order Flavobacteriales_D; family Crocinitomicaceae; genus CANHVK01. Next base: position 31,441 of record CANHRS010000002.1, read on the forward strand.
GTATCAGGAATAAAAAAAGCATCTAAAGAAGCACTAGAACAGTGTATTGGAAAATCAAAAGCACAAGTTTTGTTAGCATATTTTAGTTAAACTTGATAGACTTAGATGGACTTATTCGCGTTACAATATAGGAAGGGATAATTAACGCAATCAAACATACGAGTAAGGTTGCGCAGTTTAATAAAACTAAAATCCCAAGATTTATTTGAATTGGAACTGCGTTTAAATAATACACTTCAGCGTTTAGAGGAATAATTTTAAAATATTTTTGGAGGACACAAAATCCAATTCCAATCGCATTTCCCCAAAGCATTCCGCGTAAAATTAAAAATCCAGCTTGGTGAAGAAATACTTTACGAATTGTCCAATTGGATGCACCTAAAGCTTTCATCATGCCGATAAAGTTTGTTTTCACAAGAATCATTACCAGTAAAGCAGAACCCATATTAATAACTCCAATGATGATCATCAAACTTAATATAATCCAAACATTAATATCCAGAAAACTTAGCCAAACAAATATATCACTTTGACTATCGACGATGCTCGTTACTTTTAACAACTGATTTTTTGGACTACCAAGCAGGACCTGATTTTTTATAAATCGAACATCTTCTTCCAAAGAATTCCAATCTTGGACCGAACATTCAAATGCACCAACATAGTTTTGATAACTACCTTTCCCATCGATTTGCGTAAATTCAATGGTACGATCACCGGCCGTAATCGAAAAGTAATAACCAGATTGATCTAGGTATTTTTTTTCAACTACTCCTTCCGAATTGGTTTTAATAGGTTGAAAATTAGCTGAATTATGGTGAATTTTAACCTTTAAATATGCTGTATCTGGTATGCTAGTTTCCCTATCCTGTCCGTCCATAAACATCCAATAATCAGACGCAATCACACGAATGATAGTATCTTTTGTAGGATAAAAACCATAGGAACCAATATTGTCGTATCCAGTACCCCAGTCTAATCGATAATTACCATTTCCACCGATTGGATTTGCTTGAATTATTAAATTACCATTATATAAAGTGTCTGAAACAGTCACACTTACTTGCATACCCCAATCGTTGAGTTGTTGTATGTGTCGTAAGTCTGCAATAATCATTTGTTTGTCTAATTCATCATAGCCAGTTTCATAGATACCAACGATTTTAAACATCTTTTTGATGGGCTTATTTTTTACAAAAAAGGTTCTCGCTTCATCCCCAAGTTTATAATTCAGTGCATTTGCAATTTTGGTGGAAATTAGTATTTCATCGGAGGTAGAAGCGGTATGATAGCGAGGCAATCTACCATGAACTAAATTCGCAGCAAAAAAGGACCAATCATACGATGTATCTACTCCTTTTACGAGTACTCCTTGTATTTCTTGTTGAATTTCCGGATTTTTTTCACTAATATTGGACTGTAGAAGGGCTGGTTTATACGCTACAGGTTGTATGTGTTTTATCTTTTTTGAAGTATTAAATGAAGGATAAAAGGATTGTTGCTTAGAGATAGGTTCACTTTCGTAAATGGTATTTTCTCCTGCTTTTGAAATAACAGCATGGGAACCAAAACCAATGACTTTATCGCGTACTTCTTGTTGAAACCCCTTAACTACAGCAAGTGTAATAATATTAACAATCATTGCTAGAGCAATACTAATAATAGAGATACGAACGATTGGTTGAGAAACTTTTTTCCCTTCCACTTCGTTTTTTAGAAGTTTACGTGCTATGAAAAATTCAAATTTCAAGTTCTCTATTTATGGATTACGAAAGTACACAATGCTTTTGTCCTTAAAAAGTATTTTCTTGATTTTGATATTAATCTTAACCGTTTCTTGGAAAAAAAGTGCAAAACAACCTATTTCTTTAGAAAGTATACCACCCATTGGAAAAGTAGATTCATCCAACCATAAACCATTAATATTAGCAGTCGAACGTTTGGACTTATATTTTGATTCTTTGGTTGGAAAGCGCGTTGCGATTGTTGGTAATCAAACATCCTTGATTGGGAAAACACATTTAGTAGATACTTTAGTTAGTTTAGGAATCAAAGTTCAAAAGGTGTTTGCTCCGGAACATGGGTTTAGAGGCATTGCCGATAATGGAGAACATGTATGGAACGATCGGGACCCAAAAACAGGTGTAGACATCATTTCTTTGTATGGACATAATCGAAAACCTACCAAAGAGCAAATGTCGGATGTAGACATCGTATTATTTGATATACAAGATGTTGGAGTTCGATTTTACACCTATATTTCTACTTTACATTATGTGATGGAGGCATGTGCCGAGAATAACATTCCTTTAATTGTTTTAGATAGACCAAATCCAAATGCGCATTATGTAGATGGACCAGTTCGCGACGAATTTCATAAATCCTTTATAGGCATGCATCCAGTTCCAATAGTGTATGGGATGACTATTGGGGAATATGCGGATATGATTAATAATGAATGTTGGTTACATGACAGTTTAGGCTGTAATTTATATGTTGTTCCATGTAAAAATTATACCCATGAAACAAAATATATCTTACCCGTACCTCCAAGTCCTAATTTGCGCTCTGATTTTGCCATCTCATTATATCCAAGTTTGTGTATTTTTGAAGGAACTACCGTAAGTATCGGTCGAGGGACTGATGCGCCTTTTGAAGTTTTTGGTCACCCATTATTTCCAGAAATGGATTTTAAATTCACACCAATATCTGGTTTTGGCTCCAAACGTCCTGTGAATGAAAATAAATTGTGTAATGGCTATGATTTAAAATGTTTAGGCATGCAGGAGGTGAATAAGCTAAATATTGATTGGATTATTCAAGCCAAAAAATTGTTGGGAGATTCTATTACTTTTATTGATCAACCGATCTTTTTTGATCGTTTAGCGGGCACTTCTAAATTTAGAAAGCAATTAATCAATAATGTACCAGAAGAAGAAATTCGTAAATCTTGGGAAGATGATTTGCTCAACTTCAAGGTTACCCGAAGAAAATATTTGATTTACAAATAGTTTTATTTTAAAAAGGCTTCCATAAATAGTTCTCCTTGCAATTTATAGCCAGCTGTCGTAAAGTGAAGGTGGTCAAAAATCATGTAATTTTTCTTAATCCATACATCTACAGACCCATCTCCACCCATTATTTGGTGCAAGTCCCACAGTGCAATAGAAGGATTTTCGATAGCGATGGTTCGAATAATTCGGTTTATTTCTGTTAATCGTTGCGGTCTTCTATCGTCGTATTTTGTATCTGGTGCGGTAGTGAAAAGAATATTTGTTTTGGAACTATAACGCGATAGTTTTTCGGTAAACATTCGGACTTCGTGTAGTAATTTTTGTTCATTTAATGTATCAATATAGGAATCATTAGTTCCCAAAGAAACAATAAGTAACTTTGGTTTAAGTGCACGTATTTGTTCCATAAATAATGGTGTATGAGAAACAAATTGGTCTAACGTAGATCCCGCGACGCCAAACTTATGGTAACTAATTCCGCGTTTTGGATGGGAATTTAGTTTAAGAGCGTATACCAATAAATTTTCTGATTTTGTAAATTCAAGTATATATTCTTTGTCCAACGAACTAAATGTAACCTCGGTAATTGCAGTATTTTTAGTAATCACATGGGTATGTATTTTTCCTTTTTGTATTTTCAATGGAAGTGGATTACCATCATAGTAATGAAGGAGTGAAATTTTAGTTATTTCAGGATATAGTGCATTAGATGTAAACGTTAACCTTCCATTATCAGAACTTAGATAAAATCCGAGTCCTGTAACACCCAGTTGTTTTTTATCGGTAGGATTTTTAATGGATGCGCGTTGCCATGTTCCGGTGGTATCGATTGGAAATACTTTTTGACTTTGTTTATTAAAGAATTGATATGGAAACATCCAAGCGTCTTCGCTTTTCCCATATTTTTTTTCTAATTGATGTTTAATTTCTCCAGAAAATTGTCCTATTTCAATGTGTGAATCACCGATATGCATAATGGAGAAAATAGAATCGTTTGACGTTGATAGGTTTTGTAATGCGGCAAATACATCTGATAGTGCGTTTCGATGTAGAATTGTATCTATAGGGTTTTTTTGTGCGTTGAAAGTATCTTTTGTAACACCAGGCTTACATTTTGCTGCTAGTAGGATTATTACGACACCTAAAAAAAGTAGTTTCTTCATGCTTATAATTACCGATTGAACGCTCTAAAATACAAATTCTATTTAGTAACTTCACCGCACAGAACTTTTCAAGAATAAAATTAAGGTGAAAATTTACACGAATTTCGATGAAATAGAAAAGATACCCAATCCGGTATTGACTATTGGCACATTTGATGGTGTACATGTAGGTCACCAAAAGATTATTGAACAGTTGAATAAACGCGCAGCAGAAGTTGGAGGAGAATCTGTTTTATTTACGTTCTTCCCACATCCGCGCATGGTTATTCAACCAACAACGCATGGAATTAAATTAATTCAAACGCAGGAGGAAAAGATTGAGAAATTAGCGCGACTGGGATTAAAGCACCTAATTGTCTTTCCATTTACAAAAGCATTTTCGGAATTAACGGCAGAGGAATTTGTCGCACAATTTTTGGTTGCAAAATTACACGTACATACCATCATTGTTGGATATGATCATCAGTTTGGAAAAAACAGAGATGGTAATTTAGAATTTTTAGAATCCCGATCTGCCTTGTATAATTTCGAAGTAAAGGAAATTTCTGCACAAGAAATTAATGACGTTAATATAAGTTCTTCTAAAATCCGAGCAGCTTTAGCAAAAGGGGATATCACTACTACTAATCATTATTTAAACGAACCATTTCAAATTCGGGGCACTGTCATTCATGGAAATAAATTAGGAAGAACCATTGGTTTTCCAACTGCAAATTTAGCGATAGATGATTCCTTGAAATTAATTCCTTGTAATGGAGTATATGGTGTAGAGGTAATACTAGAGAATGGAAATAAGCATATCGGAATGATGAATATTGGTGTTCGACCAACCATCGACGAATCTACTACAACCCACATTGAAGTGCATTTATTTGATTTTACACACGAAATTTACGATCAAAAAATTCGGGTATCTTTAGTTGTAAGAGTTCGTGATGAACAAAAGTTTATACATGTGGAAGCATTACAAAATCAACTCGCACAGGATGAAATATTTGTTCGCACTTTTTTTTCTATTTAGTACGATTTACTCTTTTGCAAAAAAAGAAGTAGATACCATACAGTATGTTACGATAGAACAAGCATTGAAAATGGACGTAGAATCAGTTACCGCCATTGATTTATCCAAACGCAAACTTACGGTACTTCCCAAAGAATTAAAGCAATTTACGTACCTACGCCATTTAAATTTGAGTAAGAATAAATTAACGGAAATCCCTGAATTTTTATCCAGTTTTGTTCATTTAATAGATTTGAATCTATCTAAAAATAGTTTTACTGTTTTTCCATCCGAGATTTGTAAAATGAAAAGCTTAATACGATTAGGTGTTAGTCAGAATCCATTTTCTCATATTTCGGAATGTATCGTGAATCTAGATAATTTAAAATATATAGATTTATTTGAAACTCCCTTAGAAACTTTCCCGAATGCATTTTTAACGATGAAAAACTTAAAAAATATTGATATGCAAGGAATTGTGTATGGACCAACCTATCAACAAAAATGGATTAGAGGTTTACATTGGGTCAAAATAGCATTTGATGCACCTTGTGATTGTATGGAGAAATAGTATTAAATTTAGGAAAAACTAAAAATTAAAATAAAGCGTATGGTAATTCAGCTAAAAAAAATAATGCTTGCATCTAGTATTATTGGTTTATTCGCCATTTCTTCTTGTGCAAAAAAAGAAACAGATGCTACTGAAGTAACAAGCATTGCAACAGATGACAATGCTGCAGATAATTCATTTGCAGATTTAAAAGATGTAGTGGATCAAGTAGGAATCACAATTACAACAAAAGCGAACGAAAAATTAAATGATAATTGTATAAAAGTGACAAATTCATATTCAGATTCTATTACTAAAAATATTAAATTAGATATTGATTTTGGTACAACTGATTGTGTTTGTAAGGATAATAAAACGCGTCGTGGAAAAATTACAATTGAGTATATTGGTGCAGTAGGTATAATAGGAAGTAAAGTAAAATACACACCAGAAAAATATTTTGTGAATAGTTATGGGGTTAGTGGAACAAAATTGATTAAAATCCTCGATAAATGGAAAGATTCCATTAAAGTGGAGAATGGAAAAATTACGAAACCTGATGGTGGGATTATCACATGGAAATCCGATCGTGTACGCAAAATGATAGAAGGTAGCGACACACCATCATCTTCATTAGATGATACGTATGAAATTGTAGGTACATCTAGTGGTACCAATGCCTTTGGTAATAAGTATGCATTTGCTACGCAAACACCTTTAGTAAAATCCAAAGGATGTCCATGGATAAAATCTGGTAAATTAGCTATCCAACGCGAAGGAAAAAAAGATGCAGTAGTTGATTATGGGAATGGTACATGCGATGATAAAGCAACGTTGAACGTTGGTACTTGGACAAAAGAAATAACGGCTAAAAAGTGGTAAAATAGTTATATTAAAAGACAAAGGGGACTCATTTGTGTCCCCTTTGTCTTTTCTAGCAATTAATTAAAATCTAACAGTTACTCCACCCATTATTTGCAATGCTTGCACAGGATAGTTATACCATCTGAAATAGTTTTGAGCAGCTAAATTGTTGATTTGTAAGAAAGCAGATATTCTCTCGGTATATCTGTATTCTGCTCCAATATTTCCGTCGATAATTAAACCAAGGTCTTTTACATATTTTCCGTCCTCTTTAATACTTGTCAAAGTAGAATCAAATAGTTGCGCTTTTCTACCCCCTTCTCCATGTAGATCTAAATGAAAACTAAAGCGGTTATTCAACACATAATTACCACGTACAATGAATTGATACATGGGTAAATTCCAGGCATATGGATTGTTGTTCGCTTGGTAATTAAAGAAACGTCCAATGACATCTACTTTTAATTTCTCGTTTTGTTGGTAAGAAACAGAAGCCTCAGCAGTGAAAATTTGCATCGTATCATAAATGACATTGAATTGGCTTCTATTGCGATGTATTGATGCTGAATCATTTACAAATAATGCTTTATTTGCCACTTGCGCAAAACTAGCACTTACATTAAAGTCCATGCGTTTTGTTAAAATCCCTTTTATTCCAAGAAAAGCGGTATAATTACTTTCATTGTTCAACGTAGGATTTGATTGCATAAATGGATTCTGCGCTGTTAGTGCTTTAAAATTATTTTGTTTTAGACTTCCTTTGATTCCGATGTATGGAATTAACACATTTTCAAACATGGAATATTTTACATCCACATTTGGAAAAATATATACTTTTTTGGAAGTTGTCAGAGAAGCACTTATGTCCATACCAACTTGTACTTTTAAGCGATTAGCTTTTGCATACGTGGTAATAGATGGTTTAATGGAAAATAGTGTATTGGAGACATCCTTTGCGCTATCTAAAACATTCATTACTTTATCCTTGCTACCATAGGTAAAATGATTCGTAATCAAATTAATATCTGCTGCAAAAATGTTGTTATTCTTACGGTACCAAAAATTATTGATGGAAGCAAAATTAGATTCATTCCCGTAAAATGAATTAAAATTTTCCTCTTTTGGTTTCGCATCAGAAAGTTGGTATCCTTTCACTTGCATGCTGTAGTTTAAGCGTAAACTATCCATACGGTTAGACATAAAAGTAACTGAACCACCTAATTCTTTGTAGCGTTGCGCAGTACTATCTAAATTAGCTTTAGGGTTTAAAGTACCATAACGATTTACGCCGTAGTTATCATAATGTACATCTCCCATAACGGAGTAAGTTAATTCCTTGATTCCTCCAAATGCAGAATACACCGTTTTATCAAAGTGCGCAGGTGCATATTTTTTGATTTCTCCAAAAGAACTCAAATGTTTGATATTTAGTCCGTACACATATTTTCTAGAACGTGTATTGTTATAATAAAGTTCCGCCAAAGGCATCAAAGGCGATGATATACCAGCCTTTACATACCCATTATATAATTTCGGCAATTTATTATCTGCCGAAACTTTTACATTCGCAGCCACGATTGGTTCTAATTTTATAGAAGTTTCGTGTTTCATCGTTAACAAAGGATATTCAATTGCTTTGTGTGTGATGATAGTATCAATTAATTTAGGATTACTCGTGATACGTGTAGCTGGTTCTACCTGACGCGTAGCAATCACATTTAATTTAATGATACTGCTAGAATCTTTTTCATCTGTCTGTCCGAAGAGCGTTAAACTAACTCCGAAGAATAGTGCTATTAGTAGTAACTTTCTCATTTTAGTTTTGTTTTTCAGGTTCAATTTCTTCTATAATATCTTCAATTTCCACAGGCTTACTTTCATCAATTTCGATTTCCGTTGGCTGGTCAACAGGGATAGGTTCTTCTGCTTTCGGTGGGATTTTTTTCAACATAACCTCCTCCAATTGTTTCTTTGCATCTGCTAGAATACCATCTTCTTGGTGTGGATAGTTTTCTATGATTGTGTTTAGCGTTTGCTCTGCTTGGAAAAGATCTGCTTTTTCTACAAATATTTTTGCATCAAGTAACAACCCTTTTGCAATCCAATAATCATATGCTGGTTTCATAGAAATCACTTCCTTCACTTCCAATGCTGCTTGGTCAAAAGCACGGTCGTTGAAGCTCATTTCCGCAATTAAATAACGCGATTCGGCAGCTATTTCGGTGGTTGTAGTTGCAATGACAAAGGATAAGGATTTTTTAGCTTCTACATGTTTTCCTAAATGGTAACTGGAAACACCCAATGCAAATTCTGCTTCCAATTTAATATTACTTGTTAATTGAGAGGAACTTAACACTTTACCAGCATACTCCGATGCTGTATTCCAATGTTCCGATATGAAATGACAACGCATTAAACCAATGTGTGTATTTTTTAAGATATCTGCTTTAGAACTAATATTCTCCAATTTTGTGTAGTAGGTCAATGCCTCATCATATTTCTTGTTGTTGTATAGATATTTAGAAACACGAACAGCAGCTAGTTCAGAGAAGTCTGTTGTTGGTCCATCTAACAACTTACGGTAAATCTTAATAGCAGTATCTTCGTGTTTTAATTGAAAATGTGCATTTGCTAAATAAGAGGTCATCTCTATATGGAATTTACCTGCAGGAAATTTATTTAGGTATTTTTCTATGACAGGTATTGCTTGTGTATATGCACTATCTACGTATGGATCAAAAGCTGCTTGGTAATATATTTCTTCTTGTTGGTCTTTCGAGAATTCGGCACAATCGTATTGGGTTAAGATTTCTTCTACACGATCTGGTTGTAGTTGTGCTTTAAACATATTGATCAGTCCGTTTACAGCATCCGCACATGTTTTTCGATCAGAACTATAGGATTCTAATACTTTTTTAAATGTTTGCTCTGCAGTAACGTAATCCGATCTTTTTAAATAAATATCACCAATTTCTATCATGGCACTTTTCACCAAAATGGATTCAGGGTAATCGGTAATCACTTTTTCAAAATAGGATAAAGCCTTTGCATCTTGTTTTTGAAGACGGTATGTCAACCCTAACTCATACATCGAAGTCATCAAATATTTAGACTGCGTGTAGGTGTTAATTAAATTTTCTAGATACAAAATACTATTTGCATAGTCTCCTTTGTATTCATATGCTTTTGAAATGTAGTACAAGGCTTGGTCTTCAAATCCATTTTTCAGATCATATGCATCTTTGTAATATCTAATTGCTAAATCATTGTCTTTTAGCATATAATAGGCATCTGCCAAACGCATATATGCATCCAATCTTTTTTCTTTATTTTTTACGCTTTTAGATTCTTCCAAATACATTTTCAGCGACTCAATCACCGATTTATATTCTTGTTTTTCTAAGTATGCATATCCCAAACTATAATATGCATCTGCGCGCAAGTCATGCATGTAAACAGTGTGAAAATCTAAGAATGATTTGAAACCTTGAATTGCTTTTATGTAATTTTTAGAAAGAAAATGTGCTTCCGATTTCCAATATTTTGCTTTAGCAGATATCACTAAATCAACCGGATGCTTATCAACTAATTCATAGGCCTCTATAGCTTTAAAATAATTTCCTTTTAAGAAAAGTTCGGTTCCTCGGTTATACGCAATAATTTGATACGCAGTACCAAGTTTGATGTCCATTTTAGCAATTTTATCCAATGATTTTAATGCCTCATCATAATTACTTGTTTGCGTATATACATTGATGAGGTATTCATACACCTCTTGTTTCCGTTTGGATTCTGGATATTTTTGCAGGTATAAAGTCAATGCTTTTAGCGCTTCATTAAACGGATTTACATCAATTTTATAAGACAAAACCGCAAAGTTGTATAATGCATCTTCTTGTACGGTAGGACTAATATCAAGGCTTGCAGCTACTTCAAACGCTTTACGGGCAGCTAAATTATCGCCTTTACGTAGGTAACATTCAGCAATATGGTAGTAAGAAAGTTGACCCATTTCGTCTTTGGTAGTCGTAACCTTATCAAGTTGCTTGATTGCTTTATCGTATTGTCCGGTTTTAAAATAGGTATAACCAAGCTTATAGTCTTCTTCTCGGGATGATTTCGTTGCTTTACCATATTGTTCCAAATACGAAGTCGCTTTATCAAAATTACCAGTACGGTAATAGGAATCCCCAATAATTTGGTTTACTTGTTTTTGATTAGCTTTACTTGTACTATCATTTAATGTGGAAGCAAATTGTGCTACTTCCTCATATTTTCCTTGGTAATAATAGATTTGACAGATATAGTAAGGCACCATAGATCCGTACATGTTATCTGCTTTTAGTTTTAGGAATCCTTCTAATGCTGTTTGATAGGATTTATCTTGGTAGGCGATATGGGAAAAATAATAGAGAGCAGGAGCACCATAGGTTGTTTTGCTATTTTTTACTTCATACAACGCATTTCTACTTTCTGAGAATTTTTTCAATTGAAAATAGGAATATCCTAGTTTAAAGAAATATTCGTCTTTTTGTTCTCTTGGGATTTCTGCTTTTTCTAGTTTGGTAAACCATAAAATAGTTGTTTTGTAATCCTTTTTCCCATAGTAATAGGTTCCTAGTTTAAAATAAATAGTTGATTTATAAATACTTTCCGGATAATTTTTGATGAAGTTTTCGACTAGAGCAACTGCATCATTTTGTTGTAATTCTAATGCAGCCATCGCTTCATAATACGACGCTTTGGTATATGTCGGATCATTTTTCTCTGTGCATTTATCCAAATACGTTCTAAATTCTTGTCGTGCAGCACCATATTGTTCTTTTGCAAACAAGTCTTGCGCACGTTCAAAAATAACGTATTCATTCGTGTACTTCGCAGTCATTTGCGCAGTTACAGGTAGGATAATAAAAAAAGTAAGGATAACCAAAAAACGGCTCATATTCTTCAATTTTGAAATAGTAAATTTAAAGTGCATAATCGCTATGAAAAGCGCGTATTTTAAAAGTTTTACACGTGGCCGTGTTAAGATAATATTTAGAACGTTTCTTTTATAGAATTATTATTTATGAATTTTACACCAAAGTCATGCTAGTATGGAACAAGTAATTTCATTAAAAAATTGCACAATAAAACAACAAGAGAAAGAAGTTTTATCGTCTGTTAATTTAGAGTTAAACGAGAACGATATCGTTTATTTAATTGGAAGAACCGGTACGGGTAAGAGTAGTATTTTAAAGTTGCTTTATGGGGAACTTTTACTCAAAGAAGGGGAAGGTTCTGTGGTTGGATTTGACTTGCTTACATTAGGAAAAAAAGATATTCCGATGTTACGCCGAAAAATCGGTATTGTTTTTCAAGATTTTCAGTTATTGACTGATAGATCGATATATGAAAATTTAGCTTTTGTTTTAAAAGCGACAGGATGGAAAGATAAAGCATTGATTGATATTCGTATCAACGAAGTACTAGCTATTGTTGGCTTAGAAAAGAAATTGCAAACGATGCCTCATGCATTATCGGGCGGAGAGCAACAACGTGTTACTATTGCGCGTGCTTTACTTAATAGACCTGAATTAATTTTAGCGGATGAGCCAACAGGTAATTTAGATCCTGAAACTTCGGAAGAAATTATGCGTGTATTAATGGCAATTGCACAAGAACAAAAAACAGCCGTGTTGATGGCTACACATGATATGTCGTTGGTAGAAAAATTTCCACACCGTGTTATGCGTGTAGAAAATAATACTGTAAAAGAAGTAGAGGGTATGGGTACATTTAATCCTTTCGAGACGAAGTTTTAGTATGCATCAAAAAAACGCTTTTCTCTTTATTTTTATCACCATTGTTATTGATTCTACTGGTTTAGGTATCATTATTCCCTCTTTACCAAGTTTAGTTGCCGATATTGCGCATATAAGTATTAAAGAATCTGCAAAGTATTATGGTCCAATTTTGGGCTGTTATGCCTGTATGCAGTTTTTGTTTTCTCCAATTATAGGTGCATTGAGTGATCGTTATGGTCGACGTCCGATTTTATTACTATCCTTGTTTGGGCTAGGAGTAGACTATGTGTTTATGTATTTTGCTCCGTCGTTGATCTGGTTAGTTGTTGGTCGCTGTTTAGCCGGAATGTTCGGTGCAAGCTATACCACAGCAACTGCTTATATAGCAGATATTTCAACACCCGAAAATAAAACCAAAAACTTTGGAATGGTTGGTGCTGCATTCGGTATAGGTTTCGTAATTGGTCCCGCAATCGGTGGGCTGTTAGGAGATTTTAATATGCGTGCACCATTTTTATTTGCAGCTGGTTTATCTTTATTGAATTTGATTTATGGTGCAATCGTACTAAAAGAATCCTTGTCTTTGGAAAATCGTCGTGCCTTTTCTTGGAAACGTTCGAATCCAATTGGTGCTTTTTTTCAATTGAAGAAATACAAAAAGTTTGCTTGGGTTTTTGTTGTTTTGTTTCTATTGTTTTTAGGTTCTATGGCCATTCAAAGTACTTGGAATTATTACACGATTGAAAAATTTGGTTGGAAAATCCGTGATGTAGGTTATTCGTTGACGGCTGTTGGTGTTTGTATCGCCATCATTCAAGGAGGTTTAGCTGGTAAGATATCCCAGAAATTGGGGGATGAAAAAACCGCAACGTTGAGTATGGTTATTACCGTATTTACCATGTTAGCCATTGCTTTTGCTACAAATAGTTGGATGTTATATGCTTTCATGTTACCATATGCCTTTTCTGGATTAGCACATCCTGCGATTAGTTCCATTTTGTCTAACAAAACATCTGAAAACGAACAGGGAGAATTACAGGGAGTGATGACGAGTGTTTTAAGTATCTCAGAAATTATTGGTCCACCAATGATGATGACTATTTTTTATTTCTTTTCTACGCTTTCTAACCCAATTTTAGGTATGCCATTTGTCTTTGGTAGTTTCTTTATTTTTATAGCACTTATTTTATTTAGAAGAGTGATAAAATAAAAAAATTGACTAAATTTGTCATGATAAATTATGTCAAATGAAGGCGCTATTAAAACATACCCGTCAAGAAAAAGGATTTAAAATTCGCGAACTTGCTCAATTAATGGGTGTAGATCAAGCGATTGTCAGTAAAATTGAAAGTGGAGCTCGTCAGGCTACGAAAGAGCAAATCTTAAAATTGGCGTCTATCTTAGAGATTCCAGAAGAAACACTTTTACCACTTTGGATTAAAGATCGTTTACTGAATGAACTACAATACGAACCTTACGCAGCGCAAGCTATACATATGGTTCAAGAAGAGTTAGGGAATTATATTACAAAGCAAGTACCACCTCTTTCACAATCCTTACAAGAAAAATTAGCTCACATTGATTCCTTAAAGGCTAAATTAGACACATTTCGTCAATACGATAGTTACCGAATTGCACAAGCTTTGGAGTTGGAATATACCTTTGAAAGTAACCGTATCGAAGGAAATACACTTACCTTACGTGAAACTGATTTGGTAATCAATGAAGGATTGACTGTTTCCGGAAAAAGTATGCGCGAACATTTGGAGGCTATTAATCATCAGGAAGCGATTTTGTATGTCAAAGAATTGGTACAAAAGAAAACCAAGATCAATGAACGAGAAGTATTAGTGATGCATAACCTCATTTTACGAGGAATAATGCCTGAATACGCTGGTAAATACAGAAACATACAAGTCATGATCAAAGGAAGTGCGCATACTCCTCCACAGCCTTTTTTGGTCGCCAAACAGATGGAAGAATTGTACCTTTGGTATGCTACTAATTGCAAAACGTATCACCCAGTGTTGTTGGCAGCAGAAATGCACGAACGTTTGGTAACCATACACCCATTTGTAGATGGAAATGGTCGAACATCGCGTTTATTAATGAACTTGATTTTATTAAGTAATGGTTTTGTGATTGCGAATATCAAAGGGGATTACGAAACGCGCATGCAATATTATACTACTTTAGAACAAGCACAAACAACGGATTCCAAAGAAGAATTTCATCATTTTATTGCGGATGTGGAGATAGAATGTTTGGAGAAATATTTGAAGATATTGGGGGGGTAGTTATTGGATTATGTTTCACGCATATGTATTGTAGGTATAGGGCATGCCCTATACCTACAATACAATAATTGCAATAAATTTTATCCCTCAATATTAATTTCAAAGGAAATCACCTTTGTTTCTCCAGCTTTCAAAAGTTGAATTCCTTCTTTTTGTGTAAAATCTTGAATTGTATTTACAGCATCAGAAATTCCTAACCAGGGTTCGATACAAACGAAAGGAGCATTTGGTTTAGCCCATAATCCAAGGTATTCGAATGCAGAGATATCCATTGTTAATGCTACGGAATGATTTTTCGATTTCAACGCAATCGTCTTTGACTTTAAATTTTTGAAAATCAAGGCATCTTTTGCAAATATTTCTGCGTGAAGCGGAAGTATTTTAACCTCATTTAAATAGGAAATCGATTCATTTTCAATCAGTCCTTCCTTACTTACTAGCCACGTTTTATCTGTTTCCGGTACTTCAAATTCGATGTAATAATCTTCGTACTTTTCGTTTTCAAAAAATGGACAATTGAAACCTGGATGTCCTCCGAGAGAGAAATACATCGGGTTTTTAATATCGTGATTAATAATGGTATGTTCAACTTTTACGCCGTTTTCATTTAGTATATATCGTATGATAAATTCATAGTTAAACGGATAATTCTTCAAAGATTCTTCCGTGTGAATAGAACGAAATTCAATGCAATTTTCCCCAATGATTTTACTTTCCAAACTTGCATTATTTCGAATAAATCCATGTTTTGGAACGGAATATGTACCTTCTTCAAATAAAAATTTTCCATCTTTTAAACAACCAATAATTGGAAATAGTACAGGTGCATGACTTCCCCAAATCGTAGGATTTGCTTGCCACATAAACTCCATATTTTTTTCTTTGGAGAATAAACTACACAATTCTGCACCAATTTTGGTGACTGAAATCTTGAAGGAGGAGTTTTGGATGGTGAGCATGATGGAAATATTAATCTTCACGTAAAAATAATTAATATACTATCCATCCTTATCAAATTCGTATTAAGAAACGATGGTTTCATCTAAAAATGGTTGTTCTTTTGTAAATATATATGCAGTTTTACATTCAACAATAAATTTATTATGAAAAAACTCCTTATTACATTTTCAATTTTATTAGCATTGAACATCCATGCCCAAAACATAACCTTCAAATCAGACACCTTATATCCAGAAGGGATTTCCTACCACGCAAAACGCGATGTGTTCTTTGTGAGTTCGTTGCGTCATGGTAAAATTGGAACAGTAGATCGTAAGGGAAATTATAAGGTATTTGTCGATTCTCCGGAAATGATTTCTGCGATTGGCTTACGTTTGAATGAAAAAACGAACACCTTGTATGTGTGTACGTCAGATCCAGGTGTTTCAACCAAAACGACTCTTTCTACACAACGAAAATTCGCTAAGTTAATTGCGTATGACGCAACCACTGGTGCACAAAAGTATATTGCTGATTTGGGAGCATTGAATGCTGGAGGGTTAAATTTCGCGAATGATGTGACTTTTGACAATGAAGGAAATGTGTATGTAACCAATAGTTTTTCACCAATCATTTACAAAGTGGATGCTGCTGGAAATCCTTCTATTTTCACGACGAACGATGAATGGAAAGGAGAAGGATTTAAATTGAACGGAATCGTTTTTCATCCAGATGGGTTTTTAATGGCTGTCTCAAGTCCTGGAATATTGTATAAAATTCCAGTTAAGAAACCACAAGATATTAAAAAAGTGAAATGTATATTGTTACTTGGAGCAGATGGACTTATTTATAACCCTGCAAATAAAGAGTTGGTGGTCATTTCAAATGTTAGTCAAGAAATTACAAGAATGAGATCTACTGATAATTGGGAAAGCGCACTTCCTTGGGATCGTTTTAGAAGTGTAAATACTTTTCCAACAACTGGAACAATTGGGGGATCCTATTATTATATTTTAAATGCAAAATTGAACGAGTTGTTTGATGCAAAAGCAGCTAAAACTTCTACTTTTGTAATTCAAGAAATTAGGTTTTAGAGAATTGTAGTTTTAACTATTTCAATCAATTCTTCTTCACTAGCTGATTTCAAGGTTTTCCAAACAGTTAATTTGTTTTTCATTAAATAACGTTTCGTCGTTTCCCCCCAAGCAATTACTTTGGTAGTTTCTGAGATTGTATTTTCTTTCAAAAAACCTTCAGCATTGGAAGGACTTGTAAATACAATACAATCAAACTGTTGCTCAATTATTTTAGAATTTATTATCGTTTCATACACGATACAACAGCTACTCTTAGAGCTGTTTAGCTGTGTTAAAATAGATTTTTTACTCTCTTTTGCTAATACGACAGTAATCGTTCGGTCACCCAACCAGGAAGCTAACTCTTGGGATATTACCTCCGGTTGACCAGCGTTTTTACCTACAAAATGAACAGGTATTCCTTTGGATTGAAGGTGAATTTTTGTGGATTCTCCAATACATGCTATAGTAGTATTTTCTGAAATTTTAGTTTGTTGATGAAAATAATCTACAGCGCGTTTACTACTAAAAAACAAGACATCCGAAGTTGTTGTTTCTGAAATATTTACCTGTTTAAATGTTAAAAAAGAGTGATAAAGAATAGCAATATTCTGAGATATACAGTAGTCGTATAATGCTCCTTTATCGTCTTTAGATTTTGTAATTAAGATAGAACGAATCACGCCTCTACACTTGCATTCTTTAGATCAGAAACAATTTGTGCAACTACCTCATCCAAATTTTCAGGCTCGTAATAATATCCTTTTGCTGCTACATTGGAAGAAGTCGCATGAGAAACAAATACTTGTTTTTCGTTAGGACAATATACACCTAAAGGTAGTTGACATCCACCATCCAATAGGTTTAATACTTTACGCTCAATTCCAATACGTTTAGCAACATCTGTGTGATTTAAGTGTTGCATAATTTCTGCCATGCGTGTATCGTCTTCGCGAATTTGAAGTCCTAGAACACCTTGTGCAGGGGCAGGAACAAATTCCGTTGGATTTAATACTTCTACAAAAAATTCAGAAAGATCTAATTGTAAACGGTCAACTCCTGCTTTTGCTAATACAATCGCATCGTAGTTTCCATCGCGTAATTTTTGTATACGTGTTGGAACATTTCCGCGTAAATCACAAATTTTCAAATCATTTCTAAAACGAAGAATTTGTGATTTTCTGCGAGCAGATGAAGTTCCAATGGAAGCATCTAGTGCTAAATTCCAAGGTTGTGTTGTATCTACTTTAGATTTAGCAATTAATAATAAATCGGAAGGATCCTCGCGTTCAGAAACTGCTGCAATCACTAATCCTACTGGTGGATTAGTTTCTAAATCTTTGTGTGAATGTACAGCTAAATCGATGCTTTTTTCTAACAATGCTGTCTCAATTTCTTTTGTGAAAAATCCTTTTCCTTCTAATTTATCGAAACTTAAGTGTTGAATTGCATCTCCTTGAGTAACAATTACCTTGATTTCCACCTCGTGTCCAAGGTTTTCCAGTTGTCGTTTTACATGATTTGCTTGCCATAATGCCAAGTCACTTCCTCTGGATCCAATGGTAATTTTTTGCATATGTTTACGATTTAAGCATAATTTCTTTCGCTAGTTTCATGGGCATACTCATGTATTTTTTCTCCATGTAACCAATAATTTTATCTAACACCTCGCGCGAATCGTCGTCAAGGGTTTGTAATTCTTTTTTAAATACTTCGTTGACCGCAGTTGCACGTATATCTTTTACCATATTTGGTACTTCACGCATCGCAATTTCTACTTGGCGCATTTTGTGTATGTACATAAAAGATTCGACAGCATCGGAAAGTATTTGTTCTACATGCACAATTTCTTTAGAACGTTCTAATAAATTTCGATCAGATATTTTTTGAAGATAATCAATTGAAATATGCGTTACATGATTGTTTTTTACAATTTCTGCATCTAAATCGTGCGGAATGGCAATATCTATTACCACTTTTTTTGTTTTCTCTTCTTGAAGTAAGTGTGTGTAAATTTCAGGAGTAATTATAGGCGCTTCCGAACCAGTGCAGGTAATAATAATATCAAATCCTTTATCAAAAGACTGTAGCGAATTTAATCCGTAACCACTACCATGTAAGTCTTTTGCTAGAAGTTCTGCTTTTTCTACCGTACGATTAAATACGGTGAAATTTTTAAAACCGTGCTTTCTTAAAAATTTGGCCATGTTACTATTGGTCATACCAGCACCAATCATCAGTACCCGTGCATCTAGTGATATGTCCATGTCGCGCAAGGTGTGGTAAGCAAGAGCGACAACAGATACTGGTTTATTCGCAATGCTAGTTTCCGTGTACACTCTTTTTGCAGTTTCTACGGTATGACGCATTACTACACGAATAAAATCACCTGTAAGTCCCATTTCTTTCGAAGCGTCAAACGCATTTCTAACTTGGGTAATGATTTCACGTTCCCCTACTATCATGGAATCGATAGACGAAGCAACTTGGAGTATATGTTCAATTGCATGCACTCCGGAGTACGATTCAACGGTATTTTCGAAGTGTGTTATTTGAGTTGTTTCGTAGTGAGGATAAAGTGTTTGGAAGAAAGTAGGAATGAAATTATTGTCTACATTTTTGGGTGTACAAAACAAAAATTCTACTCGATTACACGTGGAAAGAAACATTAATTCCTCTAATTCCATCGTTTGTTTGAACAGGTTAAGTACTTCTTTCTGCTTGTCTAATTCAATATGAAGTTTTCCTACTTCACTGACGTCCATATTTTTATGGGTAAACGCAAGTATATGAAACTGTTCTAACATCCTCTCTTCTTTTACGAGTTCAAATTTGGGTTTTTAGGATAGTTTTTTTGTCATAGAATTGTCAGAATACGTAATTTAGAATTAGTTTAAATAATCTAGTAGAAGAATTTACTTCGATTTGTATTTAACTCGAAAAATCGTAACTTTATTCAAACTTTTTCCAAATTCATAACCTTTAACCAATAATTTAAAACCATGAGTCCATTTTTAATCTTTTTAATACTAGTAGTAGTCATTTTAGTTACTTCTTTTGTTGTCGTTCAGCAAGGTACTATATCCGTTATCACCATGTTTGGAAAGTACCGACGTATTCTTTCTCCAGGACTTAATTTTCGTATACCGTTGATTGAGAAGGTTGCAACAAACATTTCTATTCAAAATAGATCTTTGGAAATGGAATTCCAAGCAATTACGCAAGATCAGGCGAATGTATATTTCAAAGCGATGTTGGTCTATTCTGTTCTAAATGCAGACGAAGAAACCATCAAAAATGTAGCCTTTAAGTTTGTCAACCAACAAAACTTTTCGCAAGCATTAATTAGAACAATTGAAGGTTCGGTTCGTGGATTTGTAGCGACTAAAAAACAAGCGGAAATTTTATTGTTACGTCGTGAAATCGTAGACGATGTGAAAGAAAGTTTAGATCAAACATTAGAAACATGGGGTTTTCATTTAATTGATTTACAGTTGAATGATATTACGTTTGATGAAGAAATTACCAATTCAATGGCTAAGGTAGTTGCATCCAACAACTTGAAAGCTGCCGCAGAAAACGAAGGACAAGCATTATTGATTACAAAAACCAAAGCAGCAGAAGCAGATGGAAATGCCATCAAAATTTCCGCAGAAGCAGAGCGCCAGGCATTACAATTAAAAGGACAGGGTATTGCCTTATTCCGCGAAGAAGTAGCGCAAGGGATGAGTGAGGCAACACAAAAGATGCGCGATGCAAACTTAGATCCTTCCATGATTTTGTTCTCAATGTGGACAGAGTCGATCAAAGAATTTGCTGAAAAAGGCAAAGGCAATGTGATTTTTTTGGATGGATCACCAGAAGGAATGGAAAAATCCTTAGCCCGGATTATGGCTTTAGATCAACTAAAAGTGTCAGATAAAAAATAAAAATAGAGTGGAACAAGATATTCGTTGGGAGCAGCGCTTTTCAAATTATGTAAAAGCATTATCAAAATTAGAGCAAGCAGTTGTTCAAATCACTACTACGTTTGATACTGATACGCTACAATTAGGGGAATGGTTGGATGAAATGATTAAAGAAGCATTAATTCAACGTTTTGAATATACGCATGAATTGGCTTGGAATGTCATGAAAGATTATGCACATTTTCAAGGAAATTCAGAAGTTGCTGGTTCTCGTGACGCAACCAGAGAAGCGTTTCAATTACATTTAATCACGGAAGCACACACATGGATGGATATGATAGCGAGTCGAAATAAATCTTCACATACTTATAATGAAGTTACCGCGAATGAAATTTACGCTAAAATTTTAAACGAATATTTTCCACTTTTTCTTGATTTTAAGCAAAAAATGGAACAAAAATTAAAGTAATGCAATTTGGACTTTCAACGGAAGACATTAATAAAATCAAGGAAGTCATAGCACGTTTTCCAGAAGTTGAACGAGTTATTATATATGGTTCAAGGGCTAAAGGAAATTATAAACTAGCATCAGATATCGATCTTACATTGGTAGGAGAAAAATTAACGCTCTCCTTACTTCAATCATTAGAAAATGATATGGATGACTTGTTGTTGCCTTATAAATTTGATATATCCATTTTTCATCAAATTTCAAATCCCGATTTAATAAATCATATCGAAAGGCTTGGGAAGGAGTTTTAAATAAATTTTTATCATCGAAGTAATCCATATCACATAAATGAAAAACATTTTAGTAGTTCTATTTAATCTATTTTTTGGATTAATTGTTTTTTCTCAAAACGGGAAAATTATTTCAAAAAATTTAATTGACCTTTCAAAAACACCAATATGGAATACCATTTCTAAAAATGATTCATTAACGCAAGAGTTCAGCTATTTAAAGGATATTAATTTTTATTTTATTTCGTATAAAAGTGATGATTTAGTAATTGATGGTATCCTTTCAGAGCCAAAATATATTGGAAAATATCCCGTCATAATTTATAATCGAGGTGGGAACAGAAATTTTGGAAAATTGACTGTAGGTCAATTAATTATGACTACTTCAAAATTATGTTCTCAAGGCTATATTATAATAGCAAGTAATTATCGAAAAATAGATGAATTTGGAGGGTCTGAAATAAATGATGTACTCAGTTTAACAGAAACCATAAAAGAATTAAATAATGCTGATTCAACTAAAATAGGAATGCTAGGGTGGTCAAGAGGAGGTATGATGGCTTATTTAGCAATAAGTAAATCCACTAAGTTTAAAAGTGTAATTATAGGAAATGGACCAACAAATTTATTGAGTTTGAAGGATGATAGACCAGAAATGGAGAAGGAAGTTTACCTTGAATGTATTCCAAATTATTTAAAAAATAAAGAGGAAGAATTAAAAAAACGTTCAGTTATTTTTTGGGTTGATAAATTAAACAAAAATTGTAGGTTGTTGATTTTATGTGGTACAAAAGATGACAGAGTAAACCCTAAACAAGTTGATGAACTTGCTGAAAAATTAAATAAAATAAATTATCCATTTGAATTAAAAAAGTTTGAAACAGATCATACATTTTCAAACAAAAGACAAGAGTTAGAAGTTGAATTAATTAAATGGTTTAATAATACTCTGAAAAATGAAAATTGAGGCACTTTCTTTTAGTTAGGTTTATAGAATATCCTTTATCTAAACCAAAACTAAATTATACCTTTTTTATGGTATAGTATTTCCCTTTTTTTCATCTTAAGTTTGTAATTAGAAAGAGCAAACGATGAAACAAACTTTGGCAACAAGTGATCGCGGAAAAATATTACATGTACAATCAGTGCATGCATCCGCAATTTCTGCAAAGTTGATTGAAATGGGTTTGTATGTTGGTCAAGAAGTAGAAATTCTTTTTAGCGCTCCTTTTGGAGATCCAATCGCTGTAAATGTGGGTGGTTATGTACTATCACTTCGACTCAATGAAGCGGCTTTGATTGAAGTAGCCTAGTGTTTTTCTAAAACTATTGTATTTTTGTTGTAATCAAGAAAAGATGAATGTTAACAAAATTGCTTTAGTTGGTAACCCGAATACGGGAAAAACTTCCTTATTTAATGCTTTAACAGGTTTAAATCAGCAAGTTGGTAATTTTCCAGGTGTTACCGTAGACAAAAAAGTCGGCAAATTAAAACTGAGCAATCGTTCCATAGAAATTATTGATTTACCTGGAACATATAGCATTTATCCGCGATCGAAAGACGAAGAGGTAGTGTATGATATTCTTTCCAATCCCCAACATCCGGATTTTCCCGATGCAGTGTGTGTGGTGGTAGATGCATCCAATTTAGAACGTAATCTATTATTATTTACACAGATTTACGCACTTGCTATTCCGATTGTATTGGTGTTGAACATGTCGGATATTGCATTCCGAAAAGGAAAAAAAATTCTACTCGAAAAACTGCAAGAAGAATTCCCGGAAGCTACCATTATTGAAACAAATGCGCGCATAAAATCTGGGGTGAAGCAACTTATGGATACCTTAGATGCCGGCAATCTTGTTCGTCATACGTCTCCAAAAGCATTGATTGCAAAAGAAGATGTACTAACACAACAAAAAGATACAGAACAAAAGTTTCAAGAAATTAACGCATTAATCAAAAAATGTGTTTTACAGGATAATTCGACACAAACGAGACGCAAAGTTACCCGATTGGATACATTATTCGTCCATCCAATTTGGGGATATTCTATATTTTTAGTTGTATTATTAGCACTTTTTCAATTAATATTTACACTGGCTTCTTTTCCAATGGATTTGATTGACAGTCTGTTTGGAAGTTTAAGTGCTTATCTTCATGGGATTTTACCTGCTGGTATGTTTACCGAACTACTTGCAAACGGAATCATACCAGGAATAGGAGGTGTTATCATTTTTATTCCGCAAATAGTTTTGTTATTTTTCTTCATCGGAATTTTAGAAGAAACTGGTTATATGTCGCGCGTGGTGTTTATCATGGACCGTATCATGCGTCCTTTTGGCCTAAATGGTAAAAGTGTAGTTCCTTTATTATCTAGTGCAGCTTGTGCAATACCTGGGGTCATGTCGAGTCGTACAATCTCCAATTGGAAAGAACGTTTGATTACGATTTTAGTCGCGCCACTGATGAGTTGTAGCGCACGTATTCCAGTGTATACCCTTCTCATTTCTCTGGTAATTCCAAATCGTATGGTGTTTGGTTTTTTGAATTTGCAAGGATTGATCTTTTTTGCGTTGTATGCTTTGGGAATCATAAGTGCTTTACTCGTTGCCGTGGTCTTGCGCATGTTTATCAAAACAAAGGAAGAAAGTGTGTTATTGTTGGAGTTACCGGATTTAAAATCACCGCGTTGGAAGAATGTAGGTATCACAGTTTTTGATAAAGCACGCTTATTTTTGGTTGGTGCAGGAAAGATTATCGTAGCGATTTCGATTGTTTTGTGGGCATTAGGAACTTTTGGTCCAACGGAACGCATACAGAATGCAGTACAAAAAATTGAAAAACCTACCAGCAAGAATGCAATCCAATTAGCTGCTTACGAAAAACAGGTAAACGCTGTAAAATTTGAGAATTCGTATATCGGAATTTTAGGAAAAACAATCGAACCAGTCATTAAGCCTTTAGGGTATGATTGGAAAATAGGAATATCGTTAATTACCTCTTTTGCTGCGCGTGAGGTTTTTGTTGGTTCAATGGCCACAATCTATAGCGTAGATGCGGATGGAGAAGAAACTCGTTCCTTGTTGGAAAAAATGAAACAAGAGAAAAATACCGATGGCCAACCAGTATATACGTTGGCAAGTGGTTTATCCTTGATGGTTTTTTATGTATATGCAATGCAATGCATGGCTACTTTTGCAGTTGTTAAACGGGAGACAAAAAGTTGGAAATGGCCTATCATACAATTAGTATATATGGGAGTTATGGCTTATGTTTCAAGTTGGCTTATTTTTCAAATTTTTTCCTAATGCAAGAAGTTTTAGTTACACTTTTCATAGTTTTCGCGATAGTATATTTAGGTAAAAAAGTGTTTGTTTTGTTTAAACCAAAAGAAGACACTTGTGAGGCATGTGCATTTGGAAAAGCGAATAAAGAATAATTGATTTAAAATGAAACCACTAGAATTAGGAGATTTAATCGCCATCGTCGCACCAGCAAAAGCAATCGAAGAAACACATATTGCCTTTGCAAAATCTTTGTTCGAATCGCGTGGATATCGTGTTCATATTAGCAAGCATTGTTTGGGTGAGCATCATTATTTTTCTGGAACTGATTTGGAGCGTGCATCAGACTTACAAGAGGCATTAGATAATCCAGAGGTCAAAGCAATAATTTGTGCAAGAGGTGGATATGGTTGCGTTCGTATTTTAGATCATTTGCAATGGGCTGGATTTATCCGTGAACCAAAGTGGTTAGTAGGTTTTTCGGATGTGACTGTCCTTCATCAACATATAGGGATGTTAGATTTACCAAGTATTCATGCATCGATGCCCTTGAATTTTAAAGAAAATACACCAGAAGCAATTGACTCCTTATTTGATGCGTTAGAAGGTAATCAACTAACCTACGATATTATTTCTAATAGCCATAATAAACGAGGAGAAGCGACCGGAAAATTAGTAGGAGGTAACCTTTCCATTTTGTATAGTTTACTTGGTACGGACGATTGTATCGATTATTCGGAATGTATTTTATTTATCGAAGATTTGGCAGAACAATTATACCACATCGATCGTATGTTTTATGCTTTTGCAAAGGCAGGAATTTTGGATAAATTAAAAGGTTTAATCGTTGGTGGAATGACCGATTTAAAAGACACTGCTATTCCGTTTGGTCAAGATATATATGCTTTAATTTTGGCACATTTTACGTATCGCAACATACCAATCGCGTTTGATTTTCCAGCTGGCCATATAAACGATAACCGTGCTTTAATCATCGGAAAAGAAGTGCATTTAAGCGTTTCTGAAAAAGTTAGTTTAACTATTTAATCCCTGTTTTATTCTGTATTGTCCACGCAATTAAATTTGCTCGTTGTTTGGCCATTTCCGCTTTTTCCCCCGCAAAAAGTTCATTCACTGTTCCATGAAACAATGCAACCCAACGTTCAAAATGTACTGGAGATAAAGGCATATGCATGTGTTTATCTGTTACATTCGTAGTATATCCAGGTTCATCCAACAACACAAACGACCAAAAATGAACCATCTTTGGCATGTGTGCTTTAAAATCTAAATTTTTAAAAAACGGCGCTAGACTTTCGTCAGTAAGAACGCGACAATAAAACGTATCAACTAGTTGTTCAACATCTTGCTTGGTAGTTATATCCATTTTCAAATCAACTAATTTTCAAATTTTCAAATTATTTAAACCAACCAGCGTACATCACATAGTTGTCGGCTATGCGTTGTACCTCCCCTTTGAAAAGTTCTGGAGATAACGTTTTTACTTTTTTTGCTGGAACTCCGGCATATACACTCCAAGCCTCAACACGCGTACCTTCTAACAATACAGCACCTGCAGCTATTATACAGTTGGATTCGATATAACAATTATCCATAACAATTGAACCCATACCAATCAATACGTTGTCTTCAACAGTACACCCATGTACTAAGGCATTATGACCTACGGAAACATTGTTGCCTAGATTGGTTTTCGTTTTTTCATAGGTAGCATGAATTACCGCTCCATCCTGAATGTTTACTTTATTCCCAAATGTGATGGAATTAACATCTCCTCGAACTACCGCAGAATACCACACCGAACATTGATCTCCCATGCTTACATCTCCAATAATCGTTGCGTTTTCAGCAAACCAACAATCTTCTCCATATTTTGGTGCGAAACCTCTACATTCTTTAATTAAAGCCATAAAATGAGTTTTGAGTGACGTGTCTTTAGTGACGTTTGACACAAATATAGAGAGAATTACAAACTAAAATAGCTTATACCTAACATTAATAAGGACATTTCTAACAAGATGCCATATACTTTTGGACGAATGTCTTTTTGAATAAATAACGTGATGATTGGTGTACCAATACCGAGGATAAATAAATCTTTATGGCTTGGAATTAGAGGAATTACAGTACTTCCGATGAAAAAGAATACTAGTGATGTAATTACTACCGCTTTTGCTGATTTTACACCAATTACTTGAGGTATCGTTTTTCTTTTGGAAGAATCTATTTGAATATCTCGAATATCAAATGCTAATGCAATAGCAAAAAGATAGAAAATATGAATTAGTATAGCTGGAGAGAAATTCCCTTTTATTGGGGAGTTAAACCATGGGAAAATACAGCAAACAAATGTCCAAATTCCAACTACCAAACCTATTTTCAGAAACGGAATATCTCGAATAGCCATAGACGAGGATTTTATTTTGAAGGAATAAAGGACACCAATAATTCCTGAGAGTCCTAAAATTAAAAAAGAAAAAAAAGTCGATGCTATATGAATGGCTAATCCAACTGTAATCAGCAACAAAACGAGCATTACAATACGAATTTGAATTGGTCGTTTGTTTTCGGTCAATAAATAATGGTTGTAAACGAGAAATACACCTAGAAAAGTGAGGGTACCATGTTCTTGCACATTACCATAATGAAAATGCGAAGATATCCCGATACTTAAAGATGCTCCAGCAAATGCAACGATCCAAAACTTTGGAAAATTGTTCATTGTAAAAGTGACTCTCCGTTTGTTTTATACAAAGAACGAAGTTTACGATACTTACGATAGGAAGAATAAGCAGACATACGACAAATTTTGAACCCTACTTTTCCATCTAAAAAACCTTTTTTCAGGAAATAATCTTTGATAAATCGTACTAAAGGACTCAGATAAAGGATTAAAAATGGTGCTTTTTTCCCTCTTTTATATTGAGATTTTGCTAATATATCTGTAAAATACTCCAGTTGTTTATCGTGCTCTTCCACAGCATAGTAACTGTAATGAAGAATATCCCCTTTTAGATGTTGCGTGCGGTCATGCTCTTTATCCAATATGTATTTATCGTGCGGATTATCGCCTCCCCATTTACCCAAACGAGAATCCCACAAGCGTAATTTAGTATCGGGATACCAACCACTGTGATGTACCCAAGTACCACAATAATTTGTCAAACGGTTCATGGAATATCCATTGTATTTCCAATCTGCTTTAACTTTCAATATGGACTTTTTAAGTGTTTCATCCAAAGCTTCGTCCGCATCTAAAGAAAGTACATGTGGGTATTTAGCTTGGGTAATAGCCCAATTTTTTTGTTCTATATGACCTTCAAAAGCATGTTGTACAAAATGAACGTTGTATTTTTTACAAATTTCTTCCGTTTTATCATTAGAGAAAGAATCCACTACCACAATATCATCCACAATTCCTTGTAAAGATGCTAAACAACGTTCAATGTTTCGTTCTTCATTGTAGGTGATTATGACTGCAGAAATGGGTGTCATAGGTATTTATTTCACACGTAAAATTTCACCTACACGAATAGTGTTTGGATCTGTTTTTGGGTTTAATTCGTGAAGTTCTTCTGGCGTTAATGAGTGGTTCTCCGCAATACGAATAAACATATCCCCTGGTTTGACGGTGTAAAAACGTTTTTTCTCCATTGGTTTTACACGTTCTACCGGTTTTTGTTTACCACCTAGTTCAGGTTGGAATAACTTGACATTAATCAATATTTTTAATTTCTGGTCGATATTTACCCAAGAAGAGGTAAGTCCATTCCAAGTTTTGATATTTTCCAAGGTTACATTGTATCGTTCTGCAATGGCTTCGATAGATTCATTGCGCGCAACGGTATGAAAAATAGTAACCACTGAATCAAAAACAACAGGTTTCGCTGGTACTTCAACTATCGGTTTTGTTTCAATAATTTCAACCTCTTTTTCTTTTATTTTTTCGATTGGTTTTAGTGTAGGCTTTACGCTTTCAATCGGTTTTTCTGGGATTACAATTGTTGGGGTAACCGCAACAGTAGGATTATTAGTTTTAATAATTTTAAGGTTTCTACCTAAAGGTGCTGTATTGTTTCGTAAATAATTCCATTTTTTAATCTCCTCAATGGTTACTTCATATTTTACGGAGATGCTATGTAATGTTTCTCCTCGTGCAACGCGATGCCAAATAGTGGTTGGTTTAGCATTTACAATTGGCTTAACTTCAACAGGATTTTTTAGTACAACTCCGTTACTATCTAATACTAGTTTGGAGGTATCTACAACTTCCACTGGCTTTGGTTTTGGTGCGTAGATGCTTTTTTCTAAGTTATACAAGGAATCCCCAAACGAAACTAGTTTACCGATTTCAGAAAAAGGACCCGTTATACATTGCTTCGGATCAGTCCCCGGGATATAGCGCGTTTTATAGATAGGATTTAATGCTGCAACTTCATCTTCCGACCAAGCAGTTAATTTTTCAATCGTAGACATGTGCACACCTTTCGATAAACATATCGTATCTAATTGATAAAACGTATTTTTTGCAGCTGCGGGTTTAATATTATGTTCTTTATGGTAGGTCAGTAAGTAGGCAGCAGCGATAAAATTGGGAACATAACCCTGGGTTTCCCGAGGTAAAAAAGGACGAACCTCCCAATACGTTCTTTTTCCACCAGACCTACGAATTGCTTTATTTACATTTCCAGGTCCTGCATTATACGCCGCTAATGCTAAATTCCAGTCGCCATAAATACCATATAATTTATTCAAGAATTTACATGCAGCTTCGGTAGCTTTCACCGGATCCATACGATCATCGATGTAGGAGTTTTCTGTAAGTCCATACATCTTTCCTGTTCCATACATAAATTGCCATAATCCTAGTGCTCCAGCAGGCGATTTTACTTGCGGACGAAGCCCACTTTCAATAACGGATAGGTATTTTAACTCAATCGGCATGTCATATTTTGCCAATGTTTGTTCGTATAAATCAAAATAAAGTTTAGATCTACCCAACACAATTTTTGCAAATCCTCTTCTGTTTTTCACGAAGAATTTAATCATGCCTAAGGTAATATCGTTACAGTCTAGATGAAAAGGAGATAATGCATTAATTTTTTCCAGTCTTACGCAATATTCATCGTCCGAAATATCTCCAATATTATCCGAATCCATTTCCAGTGCATCGATCAGAGAATCTACTTTTTTATCGTTAGCGACACTGGAATAGTAGTCCATTAATGTTTCGTCAAGCATTTTCAGATATGCTTCACTATCCATTGGATGTTTAACCGTCGGTTTAGGGGTTCTCGTTTGAGAAAAAGAGGTCAATTGAATGCCAAGCAAACATAGTATGAATACAAGACCTCTCATCTTTTTTTAGTTACGTTTAAACTTAGTTTCTAAATATGCAGAGAAATCATACAGATCTTTTTCTGTGAACGGTGCAGACATTAATTGAATTCCAAAAGGCATTCCGTCGTTTCCTTTCCCATAAGGTAATGAAATTGCTGGGTTACCAGTTAAGTTTGCATGTACGGTAAAAATATCTTGTAAATACATTTGGATAGGATCATTTACAGCATTCAATGCAAAGGCAGTTGCAGGAGTAGTAGGTGTTAACACAAAGTCAAAATCCTCAAAAATTGCCTTTGTTTTGTTTTGTAATACTCTTCTAACTTTTTGTCCTTTAGAATAATATGCTTCGTAAAATTCATTTGATAGTACGAAAGTACCTGCCATGATTCTACGTTTTACTTCCGGACCAAATCCTTCTGAACGTGATTTTTTATAAGTAGCTTCCACACCAACAGCATCTTTTGCGCGGTAACCATAATGCACACCGTCAAAACGAGATAAGTTAGAAGAAGCTTCTGCTGTAGAAAGTACATAATAGGTTGGAACCATGTAATCCAAATATGGGAAAGAAACAGGTTCAACGGTATGTCCATCAGCTTTTAAGCTTGTGATTACTTCATCCATACGCGCTTTCACTTCTGGCTGCATACCTTCCATTTCATATGCTTCTTGAATATAAGCAATGCGTTTTTTATTTGAACTAGGAGTCAATGTGTAAGAACCAACTTCTCTAGAAGTCGATGTACTATCCATTGGATCTTTACCTGACATAATTTCTATCACTAAAGCATTGTCTTCCAGGGTATTTGTAAAAGCACCAATTTGATCAAAGGAAGATGCATAAGCAATTAATCCATAACGGCTTATTCTACCATAGGTTGGTTTGATGCCGTAGGTTCCAGTGAAGGAAGCAGGTTGACGGATAGATCCACCTGTATCGCTGCCAAGAGAAACTGTGCAAAGATTTGCAGCAACTGCTGCTGCAGAACCACCTGATGAACCACCAGGAACCGTATTTATGTTAAGAGGGTTACGTACCGGACCAAATGCAGAATTTTCGTTGGAACTACCCATGGCAAATTCATCACAGTTTAATCGTCCAATTACGATTGCATCTTCGTTTAATAAGCGTTCTAAAGCAGTTGCTGTATATAAAGATTCAAATCCTTCTAAGATTTTAGAGGAAGCAGAAACTTTATGTCCTTTGTAACAAATATTGTCCTTGATACCAATGACCATACCAGCTAAGCGACCAGCATTACCTGCTTTGATTTTTTCGTCAACACGTAATGCATTTTCACGCACAGAATCTGTAAAAACTTCTAAAAAAGCATTTAGTTCTTTGTGTGCATCGATACGTTTCAGGTAGCTTTCCGTTATTTCCAATACAGAAACACCTGAAGCAAGTGCAGACTTTACTTCAGTAAAATTTTTATACATAGAAGGAAGTATTAAGCTTCTTTTTTGTCGTCCGTAGATTCTCCTTTAGAAGCATCTTTGAATTCTTTCATCCCTTTTCCAAGGCCTTTCATTAATTCTGGAATTTTTTTACCTCCAAATAATAAAAGTACAACTGCAAGAATTAATATGATTTCTGTAGCACCAAATTTTCCCATTTCGAATAGTATATATATTTAACGAAGTACAAAGTTACTCAATAAAAACAATTTTAGGGGTACGATTCTCAATCTTTTTAGCCCTTTATACAGGAAGATATAGCCCCTTTTAATTCGGTATATTTGAAATTAAAACCTGCTTTTATTAATGTTTCGTTACTAGTTTTTACGCCTTCTAAGAGTAACATTGCCATTTCACCAAAGAGGAGTTTTACCATAAATGTAGGTAGGTTCGGCAACCATATTTTTTTAGAAATACTTTCCGCACAAATTGCTGTAAATTCTGTATTGGTAGATGTTCCTGCAACTGCATTAAATGCTCCTGTAAGTTGGTGTTGTAACACAAAATCAAAAATACGCGCTAAATCTTCATAATGTATCCAAGGCATCGCTTGTTTACCATCTCCTAATGCTGCACCAAAACCAACTTTAATAGGCTTCATAATTTCTACTAATGCGCCACCTTGCTTATCTAGTACGGGACTAATACGAATTTTACTAACCAAACAGTGCGGACTAAATAGCTCCGCTGTTTCTTCCCATTGTTTGACCAGCTGAGAGACAAAATCCGTCCCGAAGCCATCGGTTTCGGTATAGACTTTTGCTTGATTCAACGGGTAACAATTAATCCCTGAAGCAGTGATGTAATGACTTAATTTTGGAAAATGCTGGATGTTTGCCAAAAGAAATTGAGCAGGTTGAATCCGTGAATCTAACAATTCCTTTTTGTAGGCATGCGACCAACGTTTTCCGGCTAAAGTGGCACCACACAAGTTTATAAGGTGCGTGATTGTCCCTAATTTTGTGGTGTCGATTTCGTTCGTACTTGGATTCCAAAAGATGTGGTTAGAAGCGGTTGGTTTACGCGTAAGGATAAACACAACATTTCCAGTGGATTCGAGGTAAGTCGTTAATCGTTTTCCGATGAGGCCAGTTCCTCCAGCGATAAGTATGTTGTTCATAGAATGGAATTTTTTTTGAGTTCTTTAGTTTTCCCTCCTTGAGGAGGGATTAAAGGGAGGTGAGACTAATTTATCTTAAGGGAGGAATCTTAAAACACTATTTTTTTAGTGTTTTGAAGCACTTCTAAAAAAAATGGATTTTTTAAGGCTGATTTTTCTAGTAAATCTACTTTTCGTTGAAAAAGATCCTCTAAGGATTTCTTGAAATTGAAATAGTTTCCTGCATATTCTTTTCGTTCAATTCGTGTGAAATCTACAACCAAATCAATATCACTTGTAGCATTGAATTTATCTGTAAGTACAGAGCCGAATACCGCTAATTCTCCAACAGAATGTTTGAGACAAAGTTCATGGATTTGAGCACTATATAATTGCAATGGATTCATATAACAAATATAAACCTTTTTTAAACTTTACAAAAACAAAAAAAGAGGCCTTTTTAGCCTCTTCGTTTAGTAATATTTTTTGTTTATGCTTCTACCGAATTAGTGTCTAAACATTCTTGTAATTTCTCTACCATTTGTTTAGAACCTACAATGAATCCAACGCGTTGGTGAAGTTCTGTAGGTTTAATACTCATAATACGTTGTACACCATCTGTTGCTAAACCCCCAGCTTGTTCGATCACAAACGCTAAAGGGTTGCATTCATACAATAAACGTAATCTTCCTTTTGGTGCCGCTGGCGTGGTAGGGTAGAAGTAGATTCCACCTTTGATTAAGTTACGGTGAAAATCAGCCACTAAGGAACCTATATAACGACCAGAATATGGACGACCAGTTGATGCATCTTCTTCTTGGCAGTATTCGGTATATTTTCTATATCCTGGGTGACAAACAGCAATGTTTCCTTCATTCATTGAGTAGATACGACCAGTTTCCGGAGTTTTCATGTTCGGGTGTGACAAGCAGAATTCACCAATCGATGGATCCAATGTAAATCCATTAACACCATTTCCGGTAGTATATACTAACATCGTAGAAGACCCATACAATACATATCCACCAGCCACTTGTTTGTCGCCAGGTTGTAACATATCTTCTAACGTTGCTTCTGTTCCAATTGGGGAAACACGGTTATAAATGGAAAAAATTGTACCAATAGATACATTTACATCAATATTAGAAGAACCATCTAATGGATCAAATAACACAACATATTTACCATTTTTAGACATTTCGCTTTGAAAAGCCATGTAGTTGTCGTTTTCTTCCGAACCGATACCACAAACTTCCCCACCAAGTTCAAACATTTTAATGAATTGGTTATCTGCAACAACATCCAATTTTTGTTGTTGTTCTCCTTGTATATTGATTTCTCCTTGAGCGCCTAAAATGTTGTCGACCAAACCAGCACGACGAACGTCACGTGTTACAATTTTTGCAGCAACAGCAATATCATTTAATAAACGAGATAACTCACCAGAAGCGCCTGGGAAATCGGCTTGCTTCTTCATGATGAATTCGTTAAGAGTTGTAAGTTTTGACATGATTTATGAGGATGTTTTCCCTCCTTGAGGAGGGATTAAGGGAGGTGATAAATTGGTCACCCTCCTCAATCCTCCCTCAAGGGAGGAAGATGAAAAAATTAATTAATAACGGTAAAATTTAAATATTTATGTAAACATTCTGGAACAACAATTCCTTCCGATGTTTGGTTGTTTTCTAATAAGGCTGCTACTATTCGCGGTAAGGCCAAAGCACTTCCATTTAAGGTATGGCATAATTGTGTTTTCTTATCTTCTGTTTTAAAACGTAACTTCAAACGGTTTGCTTGGAAAGTGTCAAAACGGGACACAGAGCTAACCTCTAACCATTTTTCTTGTGCTGCCGAATATACTTCAAAATCGTACGTCATTGCAGAAGCAAATCCTGTATCACCACCACATAAACGTAAAATACGGTAATGTAGACCTAATTTAGCTAACAAACCTCTTACGTGTTCCACCATTTCATCCAATGCCTTAGCCGTGTTTGAAGGGTGTTCGATACGTACAATTTCTACTTTATCAAATTGGTGTAAGCGGTTTAAACCACGTACATCTTTGCCATAAGAACCAGCTTCACGACGGAAACATGGCGTATATCCGGTTAATTTGATGGAAAAGTTCTCATTTGGAAGAATTACGTCGCGGTAGATGTTTGTCAACGGCACCTCTGCAGTAGGGATGAGGTATAAATCATCCTCCCCAATGTAGTACATTTGTCCTTCTTTATCTGGCAATTGTCCTGTTCCGTATCCACTTGCTTCATTCACAACCAATGGTGGAATGAATTCTTCATACCCTGCTTTATCTGCTTCGTCTAGGAAAAACGAAATCAATGCGCGTTGTAATTTGGCTCCTTTTCCTTTGTAAATCGGGAAACCAGCACCAGTTACTTTTACACCAGTCTCGAAGTCAATTAAATCGTATTTTTTAGTGATTTCCCAATGAGGCAATGCTTCACCTGAGAAAGTAGTTTTACTACCAACTTCTTCCACTGTTATATTATCCAATTCATTTTTACCAGCAGGAACTAAGTCATTTGGAACATTTGGAAGTTGGTACATCAATTGTTGCATTTCCTCTTCCAACGCTTGTACAGCCGCTTTTAATACGGATTCTTGTTCTTTTAAGGTAACAGTTTTCGCTTTGGCTTCATTCGCTTCCGCTTGTTTCCCTTGTTGAAACAATTCACCTATTTGTTTTGCAATACGATTTAACTCCGCAGAAATAATTTCTAATTCTGTTTTTTTTGCTCTCCACTCAGTGTCTTTAGCTAAGATAGCATCTACAGTTGCTGTAGCATCGATGTTTCTTTTTTGTAAACCTTGTAAGACAGCATCTTTCTCGGTTCTTAAGCGTTGTATTTCAAGCATTGAATTGTTATTTATATTGTACGCGAATTTAATACAAAATGAGGGGGAAATGGTATTAAAAATTAACTTTTTAGTGATGAAGTATAAAATTTACACAAAAGTGTTTGATGCCATCAAACACTTTTGTTTGTTTATATCAAACAACTTTAGGAAAAGTTAGATTTTCTTTTACTTTTTTCTTTTTAAAACAATGATTTGAGATATCATAACAAAAACAAAAGAAACTGTAAGTGTTATAAATGTAAATTTTTTCAAGTAACCTAGTCCAAAAAGTACAGAAATTACTATTTCAAATAGGATACAAAATAGAATGTAAATGTAGTGTGACTTTAGACTTTTCATTTTTTGATTCTTCTAATTATTAAATATTTAACATAAAAAAGGCGAGCATTACTGCTCGCCTTTTTTAATTTTTATAATTCTTTACTTATGCTTCTGTAGTTTCAAATGGAACTATAGATACAAAAGAACGATTATCTTTTTTCTTACGGAATTCAACTAATCCATCAGTTAAAGCGTAAATTGTGTGATCTTTTCCAATCCCAACATTTTTACCTGGATGGTGTTGTGTTCCTCTTTGACGGATAATGATGTTTCCAGCGATAGCTGCTTGACCACCAAAGATTTTAACGCCTAAACGTTTACTTGCTGATTCACGACCGTTGTTCGAACTTCCGGCTCCTTTCTTATGTGCCATAATTTTTTGTTTTGTATTCTAATTTAACTCAGAATAAGATTATTTTACGCTTTAATATCTGAAATAGTGATAGAAGTGAAAGATTGACGGTGACCGTTTTTCTTCTTGTATCCTTTTCTTCTTTTTTTACGGAAAACAATTACTTTGTCTCCTTTAACGTGCTCGTTTACCGTTGCGGTAACTTTAGCTCCATTTATAGCTGGGGCGCCTAAAGAAATTTTTCCTCCGTTATCTACTAAAAGCACTTTGTCAAATTCTACATTTGATCCTGCTTCAGCTGCTAAACGGTGTACAAAAATCTTTTGATCTTTTTGCACTTTAAATTGCTGCCCTGCTATCTCTACAATTGCGTACATATAGCTTGTTTTAAAATTATTTGAACATCAAAGATATAAAAAAAAGTTTTCCACAATCCTTTTCTTGGAAAATATTTATTAATCTGCGTAATTATTTTTCAGCAAACGTTCTTTTATTTCTTCTAAATGCTTTGCCTTTCCGTCATTACGTGTATGGATAGCAGTTTGTGTAAAATAACGATGGTTCGTTAAGAAGGATACTTGTATTTCATCCCACTTGCGATCACTATTTATTTTTCCATTTTCACGAAGTTCTACACGTAATTTATCGGCGATTTCATGGAAATCTTCCCGACCCAAATAATCTAAATCCGCATCACAAATAATTTCTTCTAAATGGTTTTTTGGTTTATGCGGAATAGCCGTTACGTAAATTAATTCCTTAATAATTGCTATGTGTTCTTTGGAATATCCATAATTCGGTAAAATTTCTTCCGCTAATCGCGCCCCAATAGGTTCGTTGTTATCATACGCTTCAATAAATCCTGCATCATGATAGGTAGCAGCAGATTTCAGTAAAAATAAACCTTCATCGGTTACACCCTCTAGCAAAGCAATACGTTCAATGGATTTAACTACATCTGCGGTATGCGAAATACTATGGTAGTGTAGCTTTGGTGAAAGTTGTTCTTCCAATACCTTCATGATATGATGCTCTGCTTTATAGTAATTGATACTACTGTATTGGTGCAAGTTCAGTATTTGATGAAAACGTTCATTTGGATACAAACCGTTCCCGTCGATGGAAAGCTCAGGTTTGATTCCCTCAACGGTATACATATCAATTAACCCCTGACTTTTTGTTTTTGCTTTACCACGGAAGGTACAAATGAAATAGGGCTCTATATATTTAAAGGTTTGTCCAGAAATATTTACTTTTCCAGGCTCTCCCAACATTTCCATACGTTGCGCTTGATTCACCGTTGATCCCCAAATATCGTAGGC
This sequence comes from Flavobacteriia bacterium, assembly GCA_947463445.1. Taxonomy (GTDB): domain Bacteria; phylum Bacteroidota; class Bacteroidia; order Flavobacteriales_D; family Crocinitomicaceae; genus CANHVK01. The sequence goes on from CANHRS010000002.1 coordinate 68,866, forward strand.
TAACTTCTCCGTTCCGATGACACCAGCGGTAACCTCTCCAGTATTTATTCCTAAACGTAAGTTCCAAACTTGCCCACCTTCTGCAATTGCTTTATCGCGCATTTGTTGCATAGTCTCTTGGATTTGTAATGCTGCTAAACACGCATCCACAGGGTTAGTTTTGTTACGGACAGGTACTCCTCCAGCACACATGTACGCATCCCCAATTGTTTTGATTTTCTCTAAGTTGTTACGTACAATGATTTCATCGAATTTACGGAAATAGATGTCTAATTCACTAACTAATTGCGAAGGAGTCATAGTTTCTGCAATTTTAGTAAATCCAACAAAGTCGGTAAATAATACGGATACACGACTATATGCACGTGCACTTGCTCTTCCTGTTGCTTTTATTTCTTCATATGTCGAAACTGGAAGAATATTTTTTAATACTTTTTCTGTTTTTTCTTTCTCAATTTCTAATAATTTCTTTTGTTCCTCGAGGTTGTTTTTCTTTTCCTCGATCATTTCTTTTTGTTTCTCGATTTTTACATTTTGTTCTCGAATTTCGCGCGTACGTTCTGCGATTTTCATTTCTAATTTCACTTGTTGTCTTCGTTCGTATTCGATTTTTTTCCGGAAATAAAAGATGGTTAATAAGGCTATTCCCACAGAAATACCAATCCAAAACCATATTGTTTTCCAATAAGGAGTTTCCACACTTATTGTTAGAGTAGCTGGTTTTTCGCTCCATGGACCATTAGCGAATTTTGCATATACTTTTAATGTGTATTCTCCAGGCTGAATGGAATTTAGGTGTAATTGATTCGTATTTCCTAAAAACACTTCTTCAGAACCTTCTTCAGAACCTTCTAAGATATATTTATATGATATTAAATTAGGATTACTTAATTCTGTTGCCATGAATTTTAACGTAACACTTCGTTTTTTGTACGTTAAATAGATATGTTTTACGTAAGGTATAGCCTTGGATAACAATCCGTTACTTTCATGTGGTTTTAACCAATTTTCTTCTAATTTGATTTTGGTAAAGAAAACATCGACCATCTTTTCTTTGGTAGATAAATTTTGTGGGTCAAAAAAGTTATATCCATAAATCCCTCCAAAGTATAGCATCCCAGTTTTGGACTTAAAATATGCCCCTTGATTAAACTCATTAGACATTAAGCCATCTTGTTCTGTGAAGTTTAGAACAGCTTCAGTTTTTGTGTTAAATTTAGAAATACCCTTATTCGTACTTAACCAAATGTTGTTACTATTATTTTCATTCAGAATAGCGTAGATTACATTATTTGGAAGGCCATTTTTCTTGTTGTATAATTTCCCTTTTTTTGTTTTTAAGTTCCATTTAATCATACCTCCACCCATAGTACCTAACCAAAACGTATTTTGGTCTTCTTGGTAAATAGAAGCGATATATTCTTTAGAAAGTTTTGCTATTTGCGTATTAAATTTATATGGTTTTATAGATAATTCTCCAGCATTATTTTCATTCAGTTTAAATAAACCTCCAGTACCGGCTGTGAACCAAAATTGACCATCTTTATCTTTAAAGATTAATTTACAAACTCCTCCACCAATTGTTTTATTTGGGTTTTCTTCATCGTGTTCAAATACTTTAAAACTTCCTGTTTTTTGATTGTATAAAAGCACACCTCCTTTTGTACCTAAAAAGTATTCGCCATCTTTATATTTTTGAATCTGATAAATGCGCTCAAAGTTTGCGGAATTTGGTACTCCACGAAATGGAATTTTGGTAAATGAATAGGATGTCTCAGAATTAATTTTTAATAAATTTAATCCATCACTTGCTGCAAGAAGTATATTGTTTGCATCAAATGCATACATACTAAGGAAGATGGAATTATTGGTTTTTTTATTGAAATTAAGTTGTCGAAAGTATTGTGTAAATTTCCCCGTACGATTATCATAACGAGATACAGAATTATCAGATCCTACATAGAAGTATCGATTGGTTGTTTCCTCTGTAAAACTCCAAACACTTGCTGATGGTATACCACGCGTTAAATCCTGGCTTGGACCATTACCTAAAAATCCTTGATTAAGTGGATCAAAACTACAAAGTCCACGCTCTGTACCTACCCAATATGTACCATTTTTATCCCGCATTAAAACATTCGTGGCATTATATAATAACGCATGTTTTTGAAAAATATCTTGGGAAGATTGGTATATATTTACTTGATTGTTGAATTTCGCGTGTTCCAGTGTAAACAAACCTTCTGATTTTGAAGTTATTATAAATTTATGTTCGTTTAGAATTAAAATATCATGAATTTCTAACCAACCATATGTATCATCTAATTTTCGATAACAGGGTCTAATTTTTTTACTTCGTTTATTTAAGAAATATAACCCTTGGTTAGAACAAATAATCCATTCATTTTGATCGTAGGTCTTTATCGAATATGCTTTAAATTGTTTGTCTGTTTTTGCTTTCGCATAAATTGGGTAGCTTTTTTGTTTTGGTATATGATAAATAAATATGCCTTTATCTTCTGTACTGATTAATAATTCTTCGGTTGAAATTAACGTAATATATAGAATTTTTTCTGTGGGTAACTTAGCTTCTTTGACCTTATTTATTTTTTTGGTTTTTGCATTAAATAACAAGATCCCAGCGTTATAACTTCCAATCCAAATATTCCCTTTTTTATCCTCTACAATGGATTTTACTTGTAATACTTCTTGGTTTGGAGCTAGATAGGTTTTAAATATCTCTGAGTTTGGATCGTATTGTGTTAATCCATTCGACGTACCAAACCAAAGCAATCCATTAGCGGATTTAATAGCACTTAAAAAATCGCCATTTTCTATACCTAAGGTGTTATCTGGAGTAAACGTTTCGAAAGTTTGTCCATCAAAGCGATTTAATCCATCTTGTGTACCAATCCATATGGATCCAATATTATCTTGTATAATGGTACTAATTGCAGATTGTGACAATCCATCACTAATAGTATAGTTTCTGAAGCGATAGGCGTTTTGAGCAATGGTAAAATTGCTTATAAATACAACAAGAAAGACAAAAAATATACGCATAATCAAATTTTGTCCGAAAATTAAGGATTTAAAAGGCTGTAAAATAGGAAATAGAGGGTTTGTTTTAAAGAGAGGAGAGTTGATAACGTAATATGGGATTTATAAATGATTTTTTATATAGTACCCTCTATGTAAAATAGTTCTTTCGGAAATACGCATGAGTATTCTTTTTTCCCGCAATAAAATGCCTCTGTGTATCCTATAGGTAAAAAAAAGACTGATTCAATGAAGAAACAGTCTTTAAAAATAGTATAAAACAAGATTAATTTCCAGCTGATTCAGCTACTCCATTTGTTGCTGGAATAAATTTTTCCAAATCGCGGTCAAAAATGTAAATTCCACCTGAATCACCACCGATTAACTTTAACTTATCTACTAATGATCTTGCCATTGCTTCTTCTTCCAATTGTTCAGAAACATACCATTGCACAAAATTGTGAGTTGTATAATCTTTTTCTTGTAAACAAACATCGACTAAATTATTGATGCTTTCTGTTACCATTAATTCGTGTTTTAATAACAATTCGAAAACATTAATGATATTTTCAAATTCTACTGGTGGTTTTTCAACCGATGGAATAATTGCTTTTCCTCCACGTTCATTGATAAATTTAATCAATTTTAGCATATGAAAACGCTCTTCATCGGAGTGTAGATACAAAAATTTTGCAGTGCCATTCAACCCTTGGTTTTCTGCCCAAGAAGCCATTGCTAGATAAAATTGGGAGGAGAAACTCTCTTTTGTCACCTGATCATTTAATGCTGCTTCAACACGTGTATTCATAGTTCGGAAATTTTTGGTTATACAAAGTTAAAATTATTACAAATCTATTCTTTGCAATTAATAAAAAATTGTAGTCTTTGATATTTATGTGTAACTTATGGTAATTAACACTTCAAACTATTAATAAGTCTTATATTAGTACTAATTATAACAACTATGTCTAGAAAATCCAAACATAAAGACTCAAAGTCTAAAACAAAAGATAGTTTAACTTATTCCATACGCAGACTCTTTGAGAAAAATTTCGGTAAAGAATTAACGCATCAAGAAGTATGTTCTTTTTTGAGTGTTCGTGAAAATGAATTACGTAAACAAGTATATGATGCCCTTCGTTATTTATGCACCTCGAATTTTTTGAAAGAGAAGACACATGGTGTTTTTATGTTGAATAAAGAGGTGGTTACTTTAGAAGGAGAACTTCAAATAACTGCGCGCGGTGCTGGGTTTTTATTAACTGGAAATAAGGCAACAGATGTATTTATTGCACCTCAAAATTTGGGTCAGGCAATGAATGGCGATTTGGTACGTGTTATTTTATCGAAAGACGGCGGAGGACGCAGAGAAGGAATTGTAATCGAATTATTACAACGTGAACGTACCCAGTTTGTTGGGACAATTGTACTAAAAGAAAAGTTTGCCTATTTAATGCCAGACAACCAAAAGTCAGGAATACAAATTCAAATACCCAAAGAAAAGTTAAATGGTGCTAAGGACCAAGATAAAGTGATTGCAAAAATTACTGTTTGGCCAAAATCTGCCGAATTTCCGTTTGGAGAAGTAGTGGAAGTTCTAGGAAAAAAGAACTCCAATAACATTGAGATGATTGGAATTCTATGTGCGCAAGGAATTGATTATAAATTTCCGCAAGAAGTCATCGAAGCAGCTGAGCTAGTCACCATGGATTTAGATCCGGAAGAAGTTGCAAAACGTAGAGATTTCAGAGGAATTACAACATTTACCATTGATCCAATCGATGCAAAAGATTTTGATGATGCTATTTCAATTGAATATTTGGACAATGATAATCTGGAAGTTGGTGTGCATATTGCCGATGTTAGTTATTATGTTCGCGAAGGCTCTATATTGGATAAAGAAGCAGCAAAACGAGGTAATTCCGTATATTTAGTCGATCGTGTGGTTCCAATGTTACCAGAGCAGATTTCTAATTTGGCTTGTTCGCTTCGTCCGAATGAAGATAAATTCACATTTTCAGCAGTATTTGAATTAACAAAAGCGGGTGAAATTGTGAAGCAATGGTTTGGGAAGACTGTAATTCATTCTAATCGTCGTTTTACCTACGAGGAAGCACAAGAAATATTAGAAGGTGCAGAAGGCGATTATAAATCTGAGTTACATGTATTAGATAGTATTGCTAAAATTCATCGTGCTTATCGTTTAAATAATGGTGCTTTAAATATTGAATCTGAAGAAGTTCGCTTTAAATTAAACGACGAAGGTAATCCAGAAGGTGTATATTCCAAAACATCTAAGGATGCCCATAAGTTGGTAGAGGAATTCATGTTGCTGGCAAATAAACATGTGGCGTTGTATATTCATTCGAAAGAGAAAAACAAAGATGTTATCCCATTTGTATATCGTTGTCACGACAAACCGGATCCGGCGAAGATTGAAACTTTCAAAATGTTTATACAAAAATTTGGTCACGAAATAAAGATTGGAAAAATCGAAGACGTTGCGAAGTCCATCAATAATTTATTTAAAGAAATTGTAGATAGTAATGAATACTCCTTAGTGCAAACCATGGCAATTCGTTCCATGGCAAAGGCAAGCTATGAAACAAATAATATTGGACACTTTGGATTAGCATTCGATTATTACGCCCATTTCACATCGCCAATTCGACGTTATTCAGATTTATTGGTACATCGCATTTTATTAGAAGAATTGACCCATCAAAAACATTCCTATGGAAAAGAGTTAGGGATGGTTTGCAAGCATATTTCTAAAATGGAACGAAAAGCGGTAGAGGCAGAACGTGAGTCTACCAAGTATTTCCAAGCCTTATTTATGAAAGATCATTTAGGCGAGGTATTTGAAGGAACAGTTTCGGGAGTATCTGACTTTGGTATGTTTGTGAAATTAAATGAAACCCATTGTGAAGGAATGATTTCATTACAAGATATACCTGGAGATCGTTTTGTTTTTGATGCAGAGCATTTTTGTATTGTTGGAACTCGCAGTAAAAAACAATATAATTTTGGAGATGCAGTAGAAGTTCAAGTAATTGCTGTTGACACGCGTAAACGTCAAATAACCCTTGAATTAATTTGATTCTTTAGAAACTTTTTTAAGTAATTTCAAATGTTCTTCCATTAAAAGGAAATATTTTTCCTTCCAACTTTGTTCCTCATTGAATTTTTCACCATATGGTTCATGGAAATGATTTACATCAGAAGTTAATCCTTTGATTTCTCCGCTAAAATCATGGTAGATAATTTTACCTATTTGAATAACAACATTTAAGGAAACATTCGGATTTTGGAATAGCAAATAAACCCATTGTCTACTTTTTCCAACTTTTCGTGCAATAGATGTCAAAGGTATGCCACTATTACGTATTGCTTTCTCAATTATTTCACCTCGATGTTCCATGTAGCAAGTATACAAACGAAAACGTAAATAAATGTATTACATAATTTTTACATAAAAACCATTGATTTTACGGTATGTTTACATTCAATGTACGCAAATTATTTGTGTAACAAAAAAGTAAAAAAAATAGGATGTTTAAAATCCTTTTTCAAGTAATATTTTTTGCATTTCTTTTTGTATTTTCTGCGCTTCTTCTTTCGCTTTTTCAGCAAAATTTTCCCCTTTAGAAGCGTATAATATTGCGCGAGATGAGTTCACTAATAATCCACAATCTTTGTTCCAACCATACTGACAAACATCTTCTAAACTTCCACCTTGCGCACCAACACCGGGTACTAAGAAGAAACTGTCTGGAACGATTGCGCGTACTTCACCAATTTGTTCAGCGCGCGTAGCTCCAACAACATACATCATATTTTCAGGAGTTCCCCAAGCACTTGTTTTACGTAGTACCGATTTATAAAACGCTTCCCCGTTTTCATCTTTAAGAGTTTGGAAATCCATGGCTCCTTTGTTCGATGTAAGTGCAAGTACGATCGCCCATTTCCCTGGGAATTCTAGAAAAGGTGTTACACTATCTTCTCCCATGTATGGTGCAATTGTTACAGAGTCAAAGGGTAAATATTCAAAAAATGTTTTAGCGTAATAGGTGGAAGTATTTCCAATATCCCCACGTTTTGCATCCGCAATGGTGAAAATGTTTTTTGGAATATAGTTTAATGTTTTTTCTAACGAGGCCCAACCCTTTTCACCATATTGTTCGTAAAAGGCGATATTGGGTTTGTATGCCACACAAAAATCTTTGGTTGCGTCGATAATCGCTTTATTAAACTCAAAAATGGGGTCTTCGGTATCTAATAAATGTGCTGGAATTTTGTTTATGTCTGTGTCAAGTCCTACACATAGGAAAGATTTTTTAGTGCGTATTTGTTCAATTAATTCGTGACGTGTCATTAGATTGGGCATTTATTTGTGGCAAAGATACCAAAAGAAAGAAATTCTTATGCATAAAAAAAGCGAACATTTCTGCTCGCTTTCTTCTCATTAAAGTTGCAATTAATATAACTCTTCTTTCAAAGCCGTTCTATAATCTTTAATTTCTTCTCTGTTAATTTTATGATCTGCGTTTTTCAACAAATTCAATAAATATAAAAAGTTGTCTTTATCTTCAATTTCGATAGGATATTCACTACCATCTTCATCTTCATCGTATTGTGCTTGCACATTAAATGCTTCTTTTTCAGTTAAGAATTCGTAAGACAAACGAATAACTTTGGTAACTAATGGATCTGCTTCTTTTAACGCAAATTCACGTAATTCTTTTAAATCTTCAATTAGTCCAGCAGCTGTAATTCCTTCTTTCTCTACTTTTTCGATGATTGCATCTAATTTTTTATTTGCAGCAGCAATTTTCATAAACTGTTATTTTAATAGGTTCAAATTTTGGACAAAAAATCTTCCGACGCAAATGTAATCACTTATTGCTATAATTGAACAATCTGCAATCCCTTTTTTTAGCTTATTTATGTACATTTGGTAACAATTTAATAAAATGACTGACGTACACTATACCAATTTAGGGCTTGTTGACTATAAAGAAGCTTGGGATTTGCAAGAATCCTTGTTTGCAGAAACGATTGCATTAAAAATAGCGCGACGTAACGGAGAAACGGACGAACCAACTAAAAATCGCATTTTGTTTTGTCAGCATCCACATGTTTATACTCTGGGGAAAAGTGGCAATGAGAATCATTTTTTATTGAATGAAAAAACCTTAGCATTACACCATGCAACCTACTATAAAATTAATCGTGGAGGAGATATTACGTACCACGGACCTGGTCAGTTGGTGGTGTATCCAATCTTAGACTTGGATTATTTTTTTTCAGACATACATAAGTATTTACGTTATTTAGAAGAAGCTGTAATTCAGACAATTGCTACTTACGGTGTGGTTGGCGAACGTATGGATGGTTTGACTGGTGTTTGGATTGAACCAAATACACCACGTGAACGTAAAATATGTGCTTTTGGTGTGAAATGTTCGCGTTGGGTGACCATGCACGGTATTGGGTTTAATATCAATACCGATTTGACCTATTTTAATCACATTATCCCTTGTGGAATTGAAGATAAATCTGTAACTTCCTTACAAAAGGAATTAGGAAGGCCTGTCGACTTTGAAGAGGTTTCTTCCATTCTTAAAGAAAAATTAGCTTCATTATTTGTTTTCAATTATGTCTGAAAATCGCTTCACTTGGATAACTTTTTTACGGAAGACCGTAAAATACCTTTCCTTAACGATCCTAGTTTTGTTGGTCTTAGCAAATTTTTTTATCTTAATTTCTGGTAGAACGTATTTGTATAAAGGGGTATATAACACCTATCTTCAAGGAAGGACAGCTCCAGGAATTTTTGATAAAGAGGTGTTTTATAATGCCATCATTCATAAGTCTTCCAAAAGTTTGGCATGGAAACATAATTCAAATAAATTCAAACCGCAATTAACCCCAGACGAAATTGAAGTGTTGGAGAAATTGGATATTTCGTCTTTTTTAGTTTTCCATGGAGATACACTTATTTTTGAAAAATATTGGGGGAAACATACTCCGCAGACAGTAACAAATAGTTTTTCAGCCGCAAAATCATTTGTTGGATTATTGGTTGGTTGTGCACTTGGAGAAGGAAAAATTAAAAGTCTTGATGAATCTATAGGAAACTATCTTCCAGCGTTTGCAAATGGCAAGAAAAAAGCGATTACGATTCGCCATTTATTAATGATGTCGGCTGGTTTGGATTGGGAAGAAAGTGGAAAAAATCCTTTATCGGATAACGCTGAATCCTATTATGGTACCGATTTATATACCCATGTTACTAGTCAAGAAGCTATTGAAAAACCAGGGGTGCGTTTTGAATATCAAAGTGGGAATACCGAATTATTAGGTTTTATACTGGAAAAAGCGACAGGGAAACAATTATCTGCGTATGCAGAAGAGAAATTATGGAAACAAATTGGTACAGAGCACGATGCATATTGGAGTTTAGACAAGGAAAATGGTGATGAAAAGTCTTTTTGTTGTTTATACAGTACCTCTCGTGATTTTGCTAGATTGGGTAAATTAATTAATCAACAAGGTAAATGGAATGGTAAGCAACTTGTTCCAGAAGCATATATGCAAGAATTTGTTTCCAATCCAACTATGACAACGGAGGATAAAGTGCCAAACTATCGTTACGGCTTACATATATGGACGTATCTAGGAAATTCTTCACATCCAGTATATTATTGTCGTGGAATTCTTGGACAATTTATCATTTCTATTCCATCCAAAAATTTAGTTATTGTTCGAACTGGTTCTAAACGTGGAAAAAATATGTATTTGCCGAAAGAAAAAGAGCACGACAAAGCCTATATTGAAAAATATAAATTTAAATTTGGACATCCAGATGATTTGTTCACCTACCTTAAAATTGGTGATCGAATGATAAAATAATAGCAATGAGAGAAGAATTATTAGGACCTAAAGTGGAAGGGGTTGCTGTAGCAATTGTGAAACAGCTTGATGAAGAGAATAATACGAATTACTACGCCTATTTATTGAATTTACGCGATGATATTATGGAAGGTATCATCATCACAAGTTGTGGGTATGGTGAAAATGTGGTTACCGGTGAGAAAATAAATACTTCTACATTAAGACACTGCATTGAATTGATGTTACCTAACGAAGCGGCAAAAATTGAACCTGTGATGGAAGATGTTTTTGGATTAACCAATGAATATTGGGTAAGTTTTTGGGTAAACGATGTCATGTACGACAAGAAGTTTTTGTTTTTACCTGAAACAATTGTAGAGAAAAACATGAAAGCGATACCCCAATTAGGAGTAAAAGGAGTGGTAATATATTAAGTAGGATGGAGCAAGTTATAATTTGGCATAACAATCGCTGTTCAAAAAGTCGCGATTCATTATCTTATCTGCAAGACAGTAATCAAAACACTACTGTTTTTGAATACCTAAAAACACCTCCAACATTAGAGGATATCAATCACGTATTAGAAAAATTACAAATCCCAGCGGAGGCATTGATTCGTAAAGGAGAGGAAGTCTACAAGTCGAATTTCAAAGACAAAAAATTCAGCGAAGAGGAATGGCGTAAGATTTTGGTGCAACATCCAGTTTTGATTGAGCGTCCGATAGTTATCAAAGGAAATCTAGCGGTTATTGGTCGTCCATTAGAGAAAGTAATCGATTTATTAGCATAAGATGAAAGTTAGTGGATTTACCTTTATTCGAAATGCAATCAAATACGATTACCCCATAGTAGAGGCAATTCGTTCCATTCTTCCTTTGTGTGATGAAGTTGTTGTTGCAGTAGGTAATTCAGAAGATGAGACCTATACATTGATTCAAGGGATTGACCCTAAAGTTCGGATTATTGAAACCACTTGGGACGATAGTGTTCGTGAAGGGGGAAGGACATTAGCATTAGAAACAGATAAAGCTTTCCAAGCGATAGATCCTGCAAGCGATTGGGCATTCTACATTCAAGGGGATGAGGTTATTCACGAGAAATACCTACCAGTAATTCGTGAGGCTATGGAACGTTTTAAAGACGATTCGGGTGTTGAAGGATTATTGTTTAATTACCAGCATTTTTATGGTTCCTATGATTACGTAGGTACATCGATTAGTTGGTATTTGGATGAGATTCGAATTATTCGTAACCGTCCAGATATCTTTTCCTACCGAGATGCACAAGGGTTTCGTAAGTTACCAAATGCTAAACTTTCCGTAAAAAAAATAGATGCACATGTGTATCATTATGGTTGGGTAAAACCACCAGAAAAAATGCAGAAAAAACAAGAGTCGTTTCATAAAATGTGGCACGATGATGCATGGATGAAAGAAAATGTGCAACAGGTAGAAGCGTTTGATTATTTTGCAAATATTGATGCTTTAGCGGTCTTTAAAGAGACGCATCCAGCAGTAATGCAAAACAGGATTTCAGCCAAGAATTGGTCTTTCGATTACGACATCTCTTTCAATAAAACAAAATTAAAAGATCGTTTTAAACGTTTTTTACGCACGTATGTGGGTATTGATATCCGCTATAAAAACTACAAGAAGTTATGAAATCTAAAAAAGCATCCGAAACAGTAGCAATTACGACACATATCGTACTTCCCAACGACACAAACACCTTAGGTAATTTATTCGGGGGGCAACTCCTTGCATGGATGGATGTTATTGCAAGTGTTTCTGCGCAAAGACATTGTCGCCGAGTAGTGGTAACCGCTTCGGTAAATAATGTTTCGTTTCAAGAACCTATATTACATTCCTCGATAGTTACCTTGGAAGCAAAGGTTTCCCGTGCATTTAGTTCTTCTATGGAGATTTTTGTAGATGTTTTTGTGGAAGATCCTGTTTCTGGGCAACGCAGAAAATGTAACGAAGCAATCTATACCTTTGTTGCTGTAGATCAATTAGGTGGACCAATTCAAGTTCCGGAATTAATCCCTGAAACTGAAGAAGAGATTCAACGATACGAAGGAGCTTTGCTACGTAGACAATTAAGTTTGATTTTAGCAGGTAAGATGAAACCAAGTGACGCTACGGAAATTAAGGCCTTGTTTTTGGGGGAGTAATTATAAAATATAATCCATGAAATCATACTTCACGCGTCTCTCGTTTCTCTTAACTCTTCTCTTATTTCTTTCTTCCTGTTCTTTATTTCAGGATTTACAAATCAAAAATGTAACAGATTTTGCACCAGCATTTCAGGATAAACATCTACTGATTAAAGCAAATATATCTGTACAAAATAATAATTTGTATGCAATTAAATTAAAGCATTCAGAATTGACAATCAGTATCGATGATAAAACACTTGGAAATATTGCATTGGCCGAAAAAGTGGTCTTTAAACGAAAAAGCGATGCAAGTTATCCCGTTAAATTAAAATTGAATTTAGCAGACGGAGCATTGTTTACAATTCTTCGAAACGCATTTAAAAAAGAAGTTACGATAACCATAAAAGGATCAATCAAAGGTTCCGCTTTGGGAATCCCAAAAACGATAGCTATTAATGAAACCAAGACCATTGATGGAAATCTATTGAAAGCATTGAACAATTAAATAAAAGGGTATGCAAGATATCTACGAATTAAAAGAACAACTCGCACAAACCATACGAACGTATCATGCCAAAGGTTGGTCGCCAGCAACATCCACCAACTATTCTTTCCGTGAAAATGCGGATGCGGATGTAATTTATATTTCGCGTTCTGGTATTGATAAATCCCAATTTCACGAAGAGGATTTTATGCGAGTAGCGATGGATGGTCACCCGGTATTGGAAGATCGGGAGATTAAACCTTCTGCAGAAACGTTGATACATTGCGTGTTGTATCGCTTCTTTCCTGAAAACACCGTCATATTACATAGCCATTCGGTGTACTCGGTGTTGAATTCTCAACTATTTGAAGAAAGCATATCCTTTGAAGGATATGAAATCCAAAAAGGTTTCGCAGGTCAAACGACGCATGACAATAAAATTCACATACCGATTTTACCAAATTCGCAAGATATGGTTGAATTTTCTACATGGATGCAAGCACGAAAAGACGAATTTCAGCACCATGCGTTTGTGATTCGAAACCATGGAACTTATGCTTGGGGGAAAAATTTGTTTGAAGCGAAAAGACATTTAGAAACTTTGGAGTATTTGTTGGAAGTGAACTATAAAAAATTAATAGTAACTTATAAATGAATAAAATAGATTTAAAAGTACAGGGTAATATAATATCCAAAATTTCATTTCTAAAAGAAGATTATATTTCAATTACAGATATTGCACGCATAAAAAATGCATCAGAACCAAAAGACGTAGTCAAAAATTGGATGCGTTCACGATCTACAATCGAATTTTTGGGTATTTGGGAATCTTTAAACAATGAAAATTTTAAAGGGGTCGAATTCGACTCCTTATTATTTGACGCAGGATCAAACTCATTTACATTATCTCCAAGTAAATGGATTCAAACAACAAATGCGATTGGTATAATTTCTAAACAAGGGAAATCAGGTGGGACTTTTGTGCATAAAGATATTGCATTTGAATTTGCATCATGGGTAAATAGTGGATTCAAATTATATTTGATAAAAGAGTATCAACGCTTAAAAGAAGAAGAAAGTTCAAGATTAAATTTAGAATGGAATTTTCAAAGAACCCTTTCAAAAATAAATTATCATATTCATACCGATGCCATAAAAGAATATTTGATACCGAAAACAGTAACAAAACAACAAATTTCTTATATCTATGCCACAGAGGCTGATGTATTAAATATTGCATTATTTGGAATCACATCTAAAGAATGGCAACAAAATAATCCTAATCTAAAAGGAAATATTCGTGACTATGCAACGATTGAACAATTAGTTGTATTATCTAATTTAGAAAGTTTAAATTCGGTTTTGATTCAACAAGATTTTAATCAAGAAATTAGATTAATTCAATTAAATAAAATTGCAATCAATCAAATACAAGCACTTGTAAACCATAAAAAGTCACTTGAAAAATTAATTTGATAACTAACTAGTTATGAACAACAACATCAAAAGACAAGAATTACTAGTACGTCGTGAGGAATCTCAATTGGGAGGTGGACAAACGCGTATCGACAAACAACATAGTCAAGGAAAATTAACAGCGCGTGAGCGTATTGAATTGTTATTGGATGAAGGTTCGTTCCAAGAAATCGGGATGTTTATTACGCATCGTTCTACCTATTTTGGTTTAGATGAACAACATTATCCAGGAGATGGGGTAGTAACAGGGTATGGTACAATCCATGGTCGTATGGTTTATCTTTTTTCGCAAGATTTTACGGTACTTGGCGGTTCATTATCCGAAACACATGCGGAGAAGATTTGTAAAATTATGGATTTAGCATTGAAGAATGGCGCGCCAGTAATTGGCTTGAATGATTCTGGAGGTGCGCGTATCCAAGAAGGGGTTGTTTCCTTAGCTGGTTATGCAGATATTTTTTACCGGAATACTCGTGCATCTGGGGTAATTCCGCAGATAAGTGTCATTATGGGACCTTGTGCAGGTGGAGCAGTGTATAGTCCAGCATTGACAGACTTTGTGTTCATGGTGGAAGATACTTCCTATATGTTTGTAACAGGACCTAATGTAGTTAAAACAGTTACGCATGAAGAGGTTACTTCTGAAGATTTAGGAGGTGCTAAAACCCACGCAGAAAAATCAGGTGTTACGCACTTTACGTCTGCCAATGATGTAACTACTTTACGTCAGGTGAGGGATTTTATGACGTATTTACCGCAGAATTATGGCGAATATGCACCAACAACTTCCTTTGAATATTCTAAAAATAAATTAAACCAAATACAAACCATTTTACCAGACAATGCTTCTTTTCCATACGATATCCGCGAGGTGATTGAATGTATTATTGATGATGCCTCTTTCCGGGAGGTACATGCCGATTTCGCAACAAATATCGTAGTTGGAATGGCGCGTTTGGAAGGTAGAACCATTGGTGTAATTGCGAATCAACCACAATCGATGGCAGGTGTATTAGATATTGACTCTTCTCGAAAAGGCGCACGTTTTGTGCGTTTCTGTGATTCATTCAATATTCCATTATTGGTATTGGAAGATGTACCAGGATTTTTACCAGGAACGGATCAAGAATGGAGAGGTATTATTTCACATGGTGCAAAATTGCTATATGCATTCTCAGAAGCTACAGTTCCACGTGTTACAGTGATTACACGTAAAGCATATGGTGGGGCATACGATGTGATGAACTCTAAAAATATTGGCGCGGATATGAATTTTGCATGGCCTACAGCGGAGATTGCCGTGATGGGGGCAAAAGGTGCTGCAGAAATTATCTTTAAACGCGAAATTTCGAGTGCACCAGATCCACAAGCTAAATGGCTAGAGAAAGAAGCAGAATACGCTGAAATGTTTGCAAATCCGTATCGTGCAGCAGAACGAGGTTTTGTGGATGAGGTTATATTACCGGAAGAAACACGCGCGAAATTGATTCATGCTTTTAAAATGTTAGAGAACAAGGCAGAACATTTACCTCAGAAAAAACACGGGAATATTCCTTTATAGGAAGAAAGATGAAAAGACAAAAGAAGAAAGACTATGTTTGGTCTTTATTCTTTTGTCTAAAAGTCTTTTATCTAATATTCTACCAAATAATCGATAAATAAATCGGCATTCCTATCGTAATATTAAATGGAAAGGTTACCGCCAAGGCCATCGGAAGATAGATACTAGGATTCGCATCGGGTACAGCGATTTTCATTGCTGCTGGAACTGCAATATAAGAAGCGCTTGCAGCAAGAACAGCTAACATAAATCTATTTCCAACTTCAGGAGTTATAAATTGACTAGTATATGCAACTAAACAACCGTTGATTAGAGGGATAAGTATTGCGAAAAGTGCTGTAAACCATCCATTTTTAAAAAAGTCGTTTAGTTTACGTCCGCTGATAATTCCCATGTCTAACAAGAATATTGCTAAGAACCCTTTGAATAAATCATTTGTAAATGGTTTGATACCTTCCGCTGCTTTTTCATTAGCAATTAGACCGATGATTAAACTTCCTAAGATCAACAACACACTACCATTGGTAAAAGAGTGTCCTACGAGGCTACTCAATTTTGTTTCAGACTTTTTTGATCCGTTACCAAATACGCGAATTAGTACTACTCCTACAATAATAGCTGGCGCTTCCATCAATGCCATTACCGCAACCATGTGTCCATCAGAAGTAAGTTTATGAGATTCTAAAAAAGCAATTCCAGTAACGAAGGTAACCGCACTAACGGAACCATAAGCAGCGGCAATTGCGCCAGCGTTTTCAATGGATAGTTTTCGTTTAAGTATAAAAAAGGTGTAAAATGGGATAATGAATGCTAAAAACATCCCGAATAATATGGTCCATATAATTTCCGTGCTAAAATGACTATGTGCTAATTCTTGTCCTCCTTTAAATCCTATGGAAAATAATAGATACAGTGAAATGAATTTGGAAGAATTTGGAGGGATTTCAAGATCCGACTTTAATTTAACTGCAATAATTCCAAGAACAAAAAATAAGAGAGCTGGATTTGTTAGGTTTTCAATAAGTAGGTTAAAATTCATATTTTTTAGTTTGAGCAAAATTCATATTTCTTTTTTTGATATTTTTATTTATATTTGAAATACGAAACATAAAAATTATTTATGAACTATACGTTGAGCCAATTAGAAATTTTTTTGAAAGTATGTCAAAATGAAAGTATTACTAAAGCTGCAGAAGAATTACATTTAACACAGCCAGCTGTATCGATTCAATTAAAAAATCTTCAAAAACAATTCGATATTCCTTTGACAGAAGTAATAGGAAGAAAGCTGTATGTAACAGATTTTGGAAAAGAGGTAGCTTTAATGGCAGAAAATATTATACATCAGGCGCACGAAATTGCCCATAAATCGAAAGTATTTAAAGGTGAATTAATTGGAAAATTAAAAATTTCGGTTGTTTCAACAGGTAAATATGTAATCCCGTACTTTTTAGCCACATTTTTGAAGAAAAACCCCGGAGTAGCTTTAAAATTGGATGTTACTAATAAAGTAAAAGTGCTAGAAAATATTGCGAATAATGAAGTTGATTTCTCTTTAGTTTCCGTTCTTCCAACGGATATGAATATAGATAATCTAGAATTATTACAAAATAAATTATATTTAGTTACCGGTAAAAATTCTACATATCCGATAAAAAAACACGATTTTTCGATTTTGGAAGAATTACCAATTATTTATCGAGAAAAAGGTTCTGGAACTCGATATACCATGGAGCATTATTTTGAAAGTAAAGGGATTCTTTTACGTAAACAAATGGAATTAACTTCTAATGAGGCAGTTAAACAAGCTATTATTGCTGGGTTGGGTAGTTCGATAATGCCTTTAATCGGATTAAAAAACGAAATATTTTCTGGCGAATTAAAAATTATTCCCGTAAAAGGACTTCCAATAAAATCATCCTGGCAGCTTATTTGGCAAAAAAACAAAGGATTTTCTCCTGTTGCTTCTGCTTTTTTACAGCATCTACGTGAAGAGAAAGATCAAATAATCCAAAAAGATTTTAGTTGGTATGAGGAATTTGAATGAATTAGGTAGAAGAAAAATTATCTATCTTTTTCAAACAATAAACGTTTTCCAGTAATATTATCATTCCATGCGTTTTGATTCTGTTTTGATGGATCATAAACGAGTTGACCATTAACAAAAGTTTTTTGGATTTGACTGGAAAAAGATTGATTTTCAAAAGGAGACCATTCACATTTGTAAGCAATATTATTTTTTGTTACAGTCCAAGGTCTGTGGATGTCTATCAATACTAAATCTGCATAATATCCCTCTCGGATATATCCCCGTTCTTTAAGTCGGTATATTTCAGCTACATGATGACTCGTTTTTTCTACTATTTTTTCTAGTGAAATTTTTTGTTGGTGATATAATTCGATTAATGCTACTAAAGCATGTTGTACCAATGGTCCTCCTGACATGGCTTTAAAGTAATTTCCATTTTTTTCTTCCATCGTATGTGGTGCATGATCTGTAGCAATAATATCTAGTTTATTAGTGTTAAGTGCATCGATTAAACCCTTTTTGTCCTTTTCTGATTTGATAGCTGGATTCCATTTAATTTTTGCACCTAATTGTGTATAGTCTTTATCGGTAAACCATAAATGATGTACACATGCTTCTGCTGTAATTCTTTTTTGACTTAATGGAATTGTATTATCAAACAAATTAGCTTCTTCAGCAGTTGATATATGAAAAAAATGCAGCCTATTTTTATGTTTTTTAGCAATCTCTATTACCCGCTTTGTTGCTTTGACACAAGCTTCTGCTGAGCGAATTTCAGGGTGTGCTTGAAAAGGGATACTATCACCGTAAATTCCTTTGTAATGTAGTGTGTTTTGATGAATAATTTGATCATCTTCACTATGTAAAGCAACCAAGGTATTTGTACGCGAAAAAAGCGTATCTAGGTAATCCGGAAAGTTAGCCAAAATGCCATGTTCGTTATTAAAATAAAGACCATCATCTGTGATGCCGCATACTTTTTCATTGTCTGTTTTTAATGCTTCCTCTAAATTGTCTTGGTTTATTCCCATGAAAAAAGAATAATTTGCGATGGAATTTTTAGCTGCGATTTGGTATTTTTCTTCCAATAATTCCTGTGTAAGCACGTTAGGAATTGTATTGGGCATATCCATAAAGGATGTTATACCTCCTGCTACAGCTGCTCTCGATTCAGAGGCAATAGTTGCTTTATGTGTTAAACCTGGATCCCGAAAATGGACTTGATCATCTATCATTCCTGGCATTAAATAGAGACCTTCTGCATCTATTTCAATATATTTTTCCAAGTTGTTTAATTGTATGGAAGGTGCAATTTTTTCTATTCTTTCTCCGTGTATTAATACATCCGAAAGGATAATTTTTCCTTCATTAACTACGTGTGCATTTCTAATAATTGTTTTCATTTTTTTGGCGTTGTTGCTCTTTGTAATTTATCATTCATTGTAAGGCCTAATCCTTCCTTGGGCATCGTTTCA
>CANHRS010000003.1 GCA_947463445.1 Flavobacteriia bacterium
TATAAGTGGTTTATTACTAATTGTAGGTCTCATACTCTATTTTAAATTCAGAAAGAAAAAAGTCCAAAGTACACCAGAAATTTTGCTTTCTCTAAAAGAAGCAACCTTACTAGAAATGGATAATTTGTTCGCTAAACGTTTATGGGAACAAGAAGGATTAAAAGAACATTATTATCAACTTTCCTTAATTCTTCGTAACTACCTGGGTAAACGCTATACCTTATCCTTCATGGATAAAACAAGTTACCAAATTGAACTATTATTAAGGCAATTAAATGTACATCAAGATTTACAACGCGAAATAAATTGGATGTTGAATCAGTCGGATTTAGTAAAATTCGCGAAATCTTCACCAGATATTTCCGAGGTAATGCAAAGCATCCAACGCGCAAAAGAAATTGTAACTAAAACAAGTAAAGTCGGTGAATAAACTATTAACCATACAACTTGGGAATTATGAATTCTTGTCACCACATTGGTTGTGGCTACTCTTGCTTGTGCCGTTTTTCTTGTGGCGTGTGTTTATGAAAGATCGTTTGAGAAAGGGCGAAATGGTTTTTTCTAAATCGGAAAGCGATCAAGCAGCCTTAGAATTACCATGGATTGCTACTGTTCGAAAAGCATTATTTTATACGTATGCACTCATTTTTATTCTATTAATTATCGCATTTGCAAGACCTTATAATTGGAAAAGTACCGAAACATTTGACCATAAATACAAATATGGAATCGACATTATTTTAGCAATGGATATTTCTGCTTCCATGTTAGCGAAAGATTTTGAACCGGATCGTTTGGCGGTTTCCAAACACATGGCGAAAGAATTTGTGGATGGTAGAGTTGGAGATCGCATTGGCTTAGTAGTCTATGAAGGGGAGGCATATACGGCTTGTCCTGCGACCTTAGATTACGAGATTCTGAAAGCACAAATTGATAATGCGCAGCCCGGAAATCTAGAGGGAGGAACTGCTATTGGAACAGGTTTAGGGACTGCAGTAACCCGTTTAAGAAATGATAGTATCCAATCAAAAGTAATTATCTTATTGACCGATGGAAGTAATAATTCGGGAACTATTTCTCCGGAAACAGCAGCAAATTTAGCACGACAAAAGCATGTTTGTGTCTATACGATTGGTGTTGGTTCGATGGGAATGGCTCCTACACCAATGATGACTCCATTAGGGATTCAATACGTTGATGCTCCCGTTGAAATCGATGAGGAAACACTGCAAAACATTGCCAGTATTACTGGGGGTAAATATTTCAGGGCAACAGACGAACAAAGTTTACGCGAAATTTACAAGTCGATTGATAAATTGGAAAAACAAAAAATCGAACAAAAAAATTACAATTCAGAGCCACCAACAACACCAGAGCCATTTATTCTTACCGCAATTATTTTGTTACTTGCCACATTAGTTGTTAAACGCATTGTACTAAAAACCAATGAATAAGTCGAAACACACCTATCCAATAACACAATTAGTGAAGAAGATACTCTTGTTCGAAGGGGTATTTATTGCTGTTTGTTTGGTACTTGGTGCAGCGATTAAAGCATTAGATTTTAAGAAAGCATGGGCGAAAGAACTTGTTCCAGATTCCATGCAAGAAGGAGCAAAAGACTTTGCACAAAATTACGTAACCCAATCGCTAGATTTTAGTTTTTTACATCCTGCTTATTTATTTATACTTCTTCTGATTCCTGTATTTTTTGGAATAGAATGGGGTTTTATGCGTTGGAAAAACAAAAAAATAAATGCCTTAGGATCTTTACAAACCCAAGCTATTTTATTACCTGAAATACACGTTAAAGCCTTATTTTGGAAGTATTTTTGGTTGAGAAACACCTTATTTTTCTTCGCATTTACATTGGCACAACCTATTTTTGGAGAAGGTAAAGTAACAACTACCGGTCGAAATGCTGAAATTCTAATAGCATTAGATATCTCCAATTCCATGAATGTGCGCGATATTAATCCTACGGAATCGCGTTTGTCGATTGCTAAACGCTCCTTAATACAATTAATAAATTCTTTGCGTGGCGAAAAAATTGGTATCTGTGTGTTTGCAGGAAATGCATATGTACAATTGCCCTTAACTGGTGATTATGATGCTGCGAAGATGTATGTCAATGAGATTGAAACGGATATGGTATCTGAACAAGGAACCAACATTGGCGAAGCATTGTTGAATTCTGCACGTATGTATTCGAAAGCAAAGAATTCCAAGTTATTATTGTTGGTGACAGATGGAGAAAATCACGAAGGAGGCATCGATGAATCTGTACAAATTTTAAACGAAAATAAAGTTCAATTAGCAATATTAGGTCTAGGTACAAAGCAAGGTGGTTATGTTCCAAACGACCCATACAAGCCTGAATTTGGCTACAAGATTTTAGAGAACGGAAAAAAAGTGGTGTCTAAATTGAATCCGAAAATGTTGGCAGAAATAGCGCAAAAAGCAAATGGTTTTGCAATTACAAGTGCGAGTAGTTTCCCAGACTTAGAAAACATTGTGAATCAAATACGCAATTTAAAAACAGGAGAATCTGAAGTAAGCGATGTGGAAGTGAAACAAAATTGGTATCAAATCCCATTGTTTTTCGGGATACTATCTTTGTTGTTATATTTTGGGATTGGTAAAAAGTGGAAAGAAAATGAATAGTATAAATTTTATCACAAAGTCCATAAAGCATACCAAAAAGTGCTCAGAGAAGTTAGTCCACAAAGTACTTTCTTGGAGAACTAATGCGCAAAAACTCGGTGACCTTTGTGAAAAAAACTCGGTGACCTTTGTGTTAAATAAACAAGTTTCTGTTTTACTTTTCGTCTTTTTCGTTTCCTCTCTTTCTTTTTCCCAATCTTGGCGTCAAACCCTAGAAACTGCCCGTAATCAATATGCTATAAAGAATTATCCTGCAGCATATAAAACCTATCAGCAGGTAGCAAAACAACTTCCATCGAATATAAATTTGGATGCTGAAATTGGGCAGGCAGCCTATAAAGCTGGAAATTACACCAAAGCAGCACAGTATTTTTCTAAACAAAAAAATGCAGTAAAAACTAAAAAAGCTAGATTAAATCATAATTTAGGAAATGCGTATTCACAACAAAAAAACTACCAAAAAGCAATCGAAGCATATAAAAAGTCGTTACGAACTAATCCAAGTGATGATAAGACACGTTATAATTTAGCACTTGCTATGCAAAAGCAAAAAAATCAGCAAAAAAACACACCTAAAAACAATGAAAATAAACAAAATCCGAAGCAAAATCCGCCAAAAAACAATCCACCTAAAGAGAATAACCAAGAGAAAAAACAACCAGAAGAAGCGGATAAGCAATTAAAGCAAAATGCTACAGACCGAATGTTAGATGACCTAATGAAAAGAGAATTAGATACAAAACAAAAACAGAAAGGTAAACCAAATAAAAATACAAATGAAAATGGTAAAGATTGGTAAACTATCAACATCGATCCTTGCTTTACTATTAACAGTTAGCAGTTTCGTTTATAGTCAAAAACCAAACATTCAACTTACTGTAAATGTAAAACCAATTGAAATAGGTCAAATGGTTGCATTTACGGTGAAGTCCAATGTAAATGGAAATATTTCGATTAATCTACCCACAACATTTACGGAGGCTGGTGTCATGAATGGCATGGAACAAACCATGGACGGCAATGGAAATATGTTGATTTCTATTTCGTATACGCAACAAGGAGTTTTCACAAAACCAGGAAAATATACAATTACTGCAACCATTAAAGACAAAAATAAAACCTATAAATCGAACGAGCTATCCATAGTAGTTCGTAAAAAAGGAGAAGCCAAATCCAAGAAAAATTATGAGCAATCCGAAGATGATATTTCGAATTCGAATCTAAAAGAAGCGGTTTTTGGAATTATTGAAAAATCGAAACGTAAGTTGTACGAGGGAGAGCCCTTACTTTTAGAAGCTAAAATATTCTCAAAAATAAATGTTACAAACATCGTTCAATACCAACCATTTACAATTAAAGGTACTGTAGAAACCTTTGATGTCGAGAAAACAGATAATGTTTCGATTAACCGAGAGAATTATAAAGGAAATGCCTTTTTGACATTTTCCTATGGCAAACAATTAGTATTTCCTGCTACAGCTGGTAAATACATTATTAAACCGTTTTCGATGGTCTTGCGCTATAATAATGGTGGATTTTTTGATCGGGATTTACAGTTTGAATCAAACGCTACCTATGTAGATGTACTTCCTTTACCAAAAGGAGCTCCGAAAGATTTTAATGGTGGTGTAGGTAAATTTAGCATGTCTACAAACATTTCTAAGAAAACAGCGAAAGTAGGCGACATTTTAACGTTTACTATCAAAGTAACAGGAAAAGGAAACATGCATGCTATTTCTAAACCGAAAATTAATTTACCCGCAAACTTAACCCTATATGGAGATCCAGAAATTAAAGATGACATAGATTATACAGATGAAGGTGCTGAAGGTGAGAAAACGTATAAATTCTTTGTCAAAGTGGTGAGTGGTGGAAAGGTGGAAATGAATCCTTTTTCCTTAAGTTACTTTGATCCAAGTTTAAAAAAATATATTACGCTAAAAGAAAAAGCTTTTGCTTTGGATCTAGAAGGAGAAATTGTAGCTTCAAAAGTAGAAGTTACGGATTCTGTTAGTGTTCAAGGAGACGAAGAAGTTTTAGCTATTCCAGTTTCAGAAGAAAAACGAGCTGCAAAAGAATCGGTGCCACATTCTACTATTTGGATAGCACTCTTAGGAGTTTTGGTTGTTGTTTTGGGTGCGGTAATTTTCTTTTTATTGCGTAAACGTAAAAATGAAGTTCCAATTAGTACTAATGTTGTTTCTGAAGAACCATCACCGTCGCGTGTAACCGAAGTCATTCCAGATTCAAATTTTATACTTGCAGAAGCTCAACAACTAGCAAATGAAGGAAATTACAAAGCTGCTTATGGTGTAATTTCAAAATCTATCACAAAGAAAATGTACCAGAAATTAGGGGATACTTCAGAAATCATGGCTAAGGATGAATTAACCGAACGAATGAAATTAGATGGTATTTCTGCATCCATCATCGAAGATTATTTTTGGGTAATTCGTTCCTGTCAAGAGGCTGAATATGCAATTTGGGATACCCATGAAAACTGGGAGGAGGTAGTAGAGAAAACAAAAGGGATATTTCGTTATTTCAATTTATAAAATTTACCTTTGCACCCTAAATTAGATTCAAATTAAATTAAAATATATGTACGGTAAAATGAAAGATTTTTTAGCGGAGGAGCTAAAAACAATTGAAGAAGGCGGAATCTTTAAGAAAGAACGTATCATTACCTCCCCACAAGGAGCACGTGTTACAGTTTCTTCGGGAGATGAGGTAGTAATTATGTGTGCAAATAATTACTTAGGATTATCCTCCCATCCTGCGGTGATTCAAGGTGCAAAAGATGCATTGGATTCTCATGGTTACGGAATGTCTTCGGTACGATTCATTTGTGGTACACAAGATATTCATAAGACATTAGAAAAGAAGATTGCTGATTTTTACGGTACAGAAGATACTATTCTGTATGCTGCTGCATTTGATGCAAATGGTGGGGTTTTTGAACCATTGTTTGGAGAGGAAGATGCAATTATTTCGGATGAATTAAATCATGCTTCGATTATTGATGGTGTTCGTTTATGTAAGGCGAAAAGATATCGTTACAAGCACTCCGACATGGCTGATTTAGAAGCACAATTAATTGCTGCACAAGATCAACGTTTCCGTATTATTGTTACAGATGGGGTATTCTCTATGGATGGGGATATTGCTAAAATGGATCAAATTTGTGACTTAGCGGATAAATACAATGCATTGGTAATGACTGATGAGTGTCACTCTGCTGGTTTTATCGGTAAAACTGGTCGTGGTGTTCCTGAATATTGCAATGTTATGGATCGTGTAGATATCATTACGGGTACTTTAGGAAAAGCATTAGGTGGTGCAATGGGTGGTTACACAACAGGTAAAAAAGAAATTATTGAAATGTTACGTCAACGTTCACGTCCTTACCTATTCTCTAACTCTTTATCTCCTGCAATTGTTGGTGCATCCATTAAAGTATTTGATATTTTAAGTTCTACCACTGAATTACGTGATAAATTAGAGTCTAATACAAAATACTTCAAAGAAAGAATTATTGCTGCTGGATTTGACATTAAACCTGGCGATTCTCCAATCGTTCCAATCATGTTATACGATGCTGCTCTTTCGCAAAAATTTGCGGATTTATTATTGAAAGAAGGGGTTTATGCAATTGGATTCTTCTATCCAGTAGTTGCAAAAGGAGCTGCGCGTATTCGTACACAGATTTCTGCTGCACATTCCATCGAAGACCTAGATAAAGCAATTGCTGCATTTATTAAAGTTGGAAAAGAATTAGGGGTTATCAAATAGTACCTTATTCATAAAAGCAAAAAGGGCGATTTCTTCTGGAAATCGCCCTTTTTTATGCGTTATAATTGGTGAATTATTCCACGTAACTTAACTTCAACATGTTTGTTTTGCTATCTTCTTCCAATGGAATAGCAGCAATATTAATCACTAAATCACCAGTTTTTAATAACCCTTCTTTGCGTAAAATGTATTTAATATCCGCAATGGTATGATCGGTACTGTATTGCTTATCATAATAAAATGCTTTCACTCCCCAAACGAGGTTCAATTGTGTTAAAATTTGTTCGTTAGAAGTAAATACATATACTGGTGCCTTTGGTCGTTGTGAAGCAATTTTGTATGCGGTATATCCAGAGAAAGTCATGGTTATAATTGCATCAGCATCCACTCGTTGTTCTAAACGACACGCATTAAAACAGATAGAATCGGATATAAAACGAGGGTTTGTTTTGCTCGGAGAGACTTCTTTATGGTAGATTCCTTCAAAGGTTTCCATTTCTTTGATGATGTTTGACATCGCACGAATCGTTTCAATAGGAAAAGCGCCAACAGAGGTTTCCCCAGACAACATAACACCATCTGTTCCATCTAATACTGCATTTGCTACGTCATTTACTTCCGCACGGGTTGGAGATGAATTTACAATCATACTTTCCATCATTTGTGTAGCAACAATGATCGGTTTTGCTTTCTCCATACATTTTTTGATCAGCATTTTCTGAATCAATGGCACAGATTGAAAAGGTACTTCTACACCTAAATCACCACGCGCAACCATCAATCCATCACTCGCTGCAATAATCTCATCAATATCCTCGATAGCTTCTGGTTTTTCAATCTTTGCAATGACTTTTGCTTTTGCCCCTTTCTCTGATATGATATGTTTTAATTCTATAATATCGCGCGCATTACGCACAAAGGATAAACCTACCCAATCCACATTGTGAAGCAAAGCAAATTCTAAATCCGCTCTATCTTTTACTGTAAGAGATGGTAACGAAATATTCGTATTAGGAAGATTAACCCCTTTTCTGGAGGATAAAATTCCACCATGGATCACTTTACAACTGATTTTATCTACACCATTCGTATCTACAACTTCTAAACTTAATTTCCCGTCATCTAATACAATTTTCTCCCCAATTTTTACATCTTTCGGTAAATCTTTATAATTGATAGAAATGTGGGTAGAATTCCCTACACATTTATCGGTAGAAACAGTAATTATATGATCTTTTTCTAATAAAACCCCATTATTCTCTACTTCATCGACACGAATTTTTGGTCCTTGTAAATCTACTAAAATGGCCGTATTTAAATGCAATTCATCATTTAACGATCGGATCAATTCTATTGCTTCCAAATGTTGATCATACGTACCGTGTGAAAAATTTAAACGACATACATTAACACCTTCTAAAATCATTTCTTTTAGTACTTCTCTTTTAGAGGATGCTGGACCAATCGTTGCTATTATTTTTGTTTTTTTCATTATTCAAATATTATAAATTCGGTGGAAGGAAAATCAGTAGGATCAAAAGAATACGCTCCATGGATTGTCGGAATAGATTTTAATTTGTTTATTAAATCTGGAATTTTATAAAAATTATTATGTACCAAGAAGAAAAAATAATCGATTTGTTTATTCTCAGGAATTAAATATTTTGCTTCAAATTTATTTTTGATAAAAAACATTTCTAAATAATTCTCTTCGTCTGAAAACTGATAGAAAGGATGTTCCGATTTCTTTTCTCCTTTATTATTTACAATGATAAAATCTTCGATACCTTTTTCTAAACGTATGTTTAACAATTCGTTCATAGCCCACACAATGCGATAATCATTATTCGGCGAAGAAATGCCAATCATATCGTAATCATAATCGACTTCAAATTCTAAAGTATATTTCTTTTTCTTTGTCATTCTAGCAAACGAATGTACAATTTTTAATCGAGAAACACTATTAGTAATTTGTTAACTTCTATTCCAAATTATTAGCTTTTATTCAGTTTCTACCACTTTTTTTTAGCAAGGAAAATAGTTTTTAAATCTAAGATTAAAAAAACATGTAATTTAAATACCATGGTAGATAATATTGTTGTACATTTGAAATATCAACGTAAAAAACGAAAATAATATGGCAACATTAATTAAAACAACTTGGGCAATAGATCCAACACACTCGGAAGTAGAATTCAAAATCAAACACTTGGTAATTTCTACTGTAAAAGGAATTTTTAAAGAATTTACAGGTTCTGTAGATGTAGATGGCGACGATTTCACAACTGCTGAATTTCAGTTTGAAGCAAATGTAGATTCTATCTTTACTAACCAAGCAGATAGAGATGGGCACTTAAAGTCAGCGGATTTCTTTGATGTTGCTAACTACCCGAAAATTTATTTCAAATCAACAGAAGTAACTAAAAAATCAGACAATACATATACAATCGCTGGAGATTTAACAGTAAGAGATATCACTAGAACTGTTCATTTAACAGCTGATTTTGGCGGTGTTGCAACTGATCCTTACGGAAATGTTAAAGCTGGTTTCGAAATTACAGGTGCGATCAACCGTAAAGATTTTGGTTTAACTTTCCACGCAGTTACGGAAGCAGGAAATATTGTTCTTGGGGAAGACATCAAATTAAACATCAACGTACAATTTGCAAAACAAGCTTAAATAAAGGTTTTCACTTAATGAATTCTGAAAAGGTTGTCAAAAATGACAACCTTTTTTTATATTCACAAAAAATATAATGTATAACTCATAGTTCATAATTCAAAAAGTGCACCTAATCTCCAAAAAGAAACTAATCTACCCTATTTCGGACTTACTGCGAAAGTACCTGCGTCAATATGGTCGAGATGTGAAAACATCGCTTAAATATTCCGAATTAATGGAATATGAAAATTTCATCAATGTATATGATCGGGATGGAAATAATACGTATTGGATTACCGTGATCTATAACCACGCAGTAGCTGACGAAATCAATGAAAAATTAAAACATGTTTATGCAATCCTAAAAGCTGCTGGAGATGTTTCCGTAATCAATCACTTATATATAGACCGGATTGACTTCTGTTTATTCGCCAACACTGGACCATTTCGTGTGCGTGTTGTGAATCGACTAAACGACAACTTCGATTATTTCTATGTCAAAAAAGCAGATGCTTCACGTATCTATGGTCTTGAACTAGAACACTTACTTTCCCCTAATCATATCAGTTATTTCGTAAACGATGAAACATTGATTGAGGAACATATTATCGGAATTCCAGCAGACCAATTCTTAACCAAAAACAATACTGTTCACCAAAATTTCGAAGAAACACGTTTAGCAAAAGAATTTGTAAAATTCAACGAACGTTGTTTTGTACGATTATTAGGAGATATGCATTCGAGTAATTTCGTGATTGACGTTACTCCAGACTTTGAATCCACACACTACCGCATGCGTTCCATCGATTTTGACCAACAATCCTTCGAAAAACGAAAAGCGGTTTATCTACCACAATTTTTCAAGCAAAACCTTCCGTTTGTCGATTTAGTAAGTAAGCACCTTACTCCACAATCGATCCAACAATACCAACGAGAAGAACGTTCCTTAATATTTAACCGTATTCGTAATTCGCGGTACCAAATTCGGGATATCGTACACGTAATGACACGTGATACAATTGCTCCTCAAGAAAATATCGAGCAATTAAAAGAAGAATTAGCAAAACATTATAACAATACAGAGTTTTTACGCTGTAAAACGATGGGACATATTCTACGAATTAGTTTGAAAATTCTGATAAAAGGGAAATAAAAATCCATACATTTGTATCAAATTTCTAAATTGTGAACACCACCCTAGAAGAAAAAATGACTTGGAGAGATAAACTAAAATCTTATTTAGTTTTTACAAAATTTAGGCTTTCAGCACTCGTAGTTATTTCTGCATTATCTGGATATTTATTTGTTGTTTTCCGTGACGGAGCTCCAGTAAATAGCAGTATAGTATGGTTGTTAATGGTAGGTGGATCACTAGTTACTGCAGCATCGAACGGTTCCAACCAAATCTGGGAAAAAGAAATTGATATCTTAATGAAACGTACACAAGGTCGCCCTTTACCACAAGGTAAAATGAGCATGCGCGAGGCCTATATAGTAGTAACTGTTTGTCTACTTGTTGGTACATATTTACTGTATCGGATAAACATATTAAGTGCCATTTTAGGTTTTGCTGCATATATTTCCTATGTATTCATTTATACACCAATGAAACGCATATCACCATGGGCTGTTTTTGTTGGGGCTTTCCCTGGAGCTATTCCTCCAATGTTGGGTGCAATTGCGCATACCAATGCATTCGGAATGGAACCAGGAGTACTCTTTTTTATTCAATTTGTATGGCAATTTCCGCATTTTTGGGCAATAGCTTGGGTATCATTCGACGACTATAAAGCAGGTGGATTTTCGTTACTCCCCTCCAAATTTGGTAAATCAAAAAATTCCGCTTATCAAATTACAATGTATTCCTTATTTCTAATACCATTTACACTCTTACCTTGGGTATTAGGATGGGCTGGAACAACAACATTAGTATTAGGTACAATTCTAGGAGCTTGGTTCTTCTGGTATTCCTACCGATTATTATTAAGTTGCGAAGACAAAGATGCACGTAAATTGATGTTCGCATCGTTTTTTTATTTGCCATTAGTACAGTTTTTATACGTTTTTGATTATTTACCTAAAAAATAGTTGTTATGCGCAGAGATTACAGTGATGAATTGAATCCTGAAGTACGGGAAAAAATGAAAAAAAATCTTGTCTACATTGCAATTTTTAGTGTAGTAATGATTTTTGCAGGATTTACGTCTGCATACATCGTTTCCATGGGTGATACTTTTTGGGTAAAATATCCACTTCCAACCGGATTTTGGGTTAGTACTACTTTCATCATAATAAGTAGTATTTTTTATCATTTTGCATGCAAAAAAGCACAAAAACAAGAAGTAACAACAGTACGTTTACTTATGTTACTTACACTTATTTTTGGTATTGGATTTTCATTTTTCCAATTTGTAGGGTACAAACAACTAGTTAAAGATGGTGCTGCGGGCGTAAGTCCAATATTTGTAGTAGATGGAAGATATGGTGATTACTTTGAAATCAAGTATCAAGGTAAAACGATCGATGTAAATGGCAATGATTACCTACTAGACGGTAAAAAAATGTCTGCATCTCTATATGCAACTCTACAGAATTTTGTTAAACCATTTGAAACAACAGCAAATGTGGAAGGATATACGATACATGCATTAAATCCAAATTTTGAATTGTTTTATCAAAACGAAAAAGTGAATGTTCAAGGTGGTAAGTTAGTTACTTCTAAAGGATTAATTCTACAATACACAGACATGCGACGCTTGCAGAGTTTAGCTTGGAATATTCGCGATGCACGAGGCGATTTCTTCCACAAAGGAGAATTAGGTAAAGATTTTCATGTTTACTACAAAGGAAAAGAACTACAGTACAAAAACAGAGCGCTGATGTTAGGAAAAAGACGTCTTTCACCTCCATTACAACTAAAAGCAAACCAAACAAGGGATTTATCTACTTCATATTTGTATATTATTACATTCCTTCACCTTTTACACATATTTGGTACTACGATTTATTTAATAAAAATGGTGGTAAAAAGCTTAAAAGCAAAGGCTTGGAGCAAAATTGAGGATGGTGAAAAACAAGAAAAAGCACAGAAAGCATATGAAAAATATGTTTTGAGCTTACGATTAGGTGCAATTTTCTGGCACTTTTTAGGCATACTTTGGTTATATTTACTAATATTTCTTATTTATATCCACTAAAAAAATTAACCCTAAATCATTTAATTATAATTTTTATTCCTTAAACTTGCAAAAACAATTATAGAATGTCAAATCACAACGAAACTCAAAACGATTCTGCTACCACTTGGGGTGGTAAAGTTTCTCCTTTTAGTACTAGTTACGGAAAATTAATGATGTGGTTCTTCCTAGTATCGGATGCACTTACATTTGGTGGATTGTTAATTGCCTATGGTTTTACAAGACACGCTTGTCAAGTTGCTTGGCCTATTGGGGAAGAAACGTTTAACTCATTACCGTTTTTAGGACACGGTTATCCATTGTTGTACGTGGCATTGATGACTTTCATTTTGATCGTTTCTTCTGTGACTATGGTATTAGCAGTAGAAGCAGGTCATAGAATGGACAAAAAAGGTGTCCAAAAATGGATGTTAGCAACTATCGTAGGTGGTTTATTCTTCGTAGGATCTCAAGCATGGGAGTGGTATCACTTTATACATGGTTCTGAATTTGGGAAAATTGAATTAGCAGATGGTTCTAAAGCAATTGTTAAAGGTCATTTTGGTGAAATTAAAGATTTTACAGTTGTAGAAGCTGGAAAACACCACCACAAAGGAGCAGTTATTAAAGATGATTTATTACACCAATTTCACCACGCAATTGAGCATGGTAAATTAAAAAATGATACAATTACATTACACGATGGTTCTAAAGCATTGGTTCACCGTGCTAAGGACGAGCATGTTGTATTAGTAATTAAAGAAGACGGGTTAAAATATAAAACTGGTCAACACGTTGATAAAGGTGCAGATAAAATATACCACGAAGTAATTAATAGTGGTACTCCTCACCGTGTAATATATGGTGCAAACCTAAAGGTGAATGAGTATGGTCCAACACAATATGCACAATTCTTCTTCTTTATTACAGGATTCCACGGATTCCACGTATTTTCTGGAGTTGTATTTAATTTCTTAATTTTCTTGAAAGTAGTAGAAGGTCGCTACCACAGAAGAGGTCACTATGAAATGGTTGAAAAAACTGGTTTATACTGGCACTTTGTCGATCTAGTTTGGGTATTCGTATTTACATTCTTCTACTTAGTTTAATCTTATAAAATATATCTGTTATGGAAAGAGATGATATTATTGAATATTCGTTAGATACACACCACGACGAAGCTACTGGAGTTCAATTGCGTAAAAAGATTTGGAAAGTAACTGCGTTATTAACAATCATTACAATCGTTGAGGTAGCATTAGGTGCATTTATCAAACAAAGTAGTACTCTTTGGGAACTTGTAAAATGGTCATTTATTGCTTTAACTTTAGTAAAAGCAGCATACATCGTACTTATATTTATGCACTTAGGCGATGAGAAAAAAACACTTAAGTATGTGATATTACTTCCATATTTTATTTTTATTGTTTACTTAATTTTCATTCTAATTACTGAAGGAAACGCTGTTAGTGCAGCATTGAAAGCAATAGGATTCTAAAAATGATAAATACTTCAGGTAAAGCCGGACGAATGAAAAAATTGATAGTAACAATTCTTTTATTCGGACCGGCTTCTTTATTAATATTCATCTCTACTCGAGGATGTAAACATAAGTTTACTGAATTAGAAGATATGGGTGCGATTCCAACGTATGCATTTACAGGTGTAGATGGAAAGAAATATACCGATAAGAATTTTGCAAACAAAGTAGTACTTTTTACTACAATACAAAAAACATGCCCAGGAGATTGCGCTATTTCTTTGTGGCATCTAGATCAATTAATCTACCAACACCTTCGTAAAAATCAGAAGAAACTTGGTTATGTAAAACTTGTGTCTTTTGTTACGGATGGAAAAGGAAATCCTTACAAAGGTTTACAAGATGTGGAATATACCTTAAAAGATCAAGTGGAACAATATGATTCTTCTATTTGGATATTAGCCCATGGAGATGCAAAACAGGTATATAATCTTACAAGAAACGGAGAAAACCTGATGCAAAAAGGGAATAAATATTATGGAGGAGAATCTTTTCAAGAGCTTATGTTATTGATTGATAAACGAAATCACCTTAGAATGGCCCTTAAAGGAAATGCTGAAGGGATGATACGAAAAATGAAAGAACACATCGCATTATTAGATAAACAATACGATAAAGCAGCACTCAAAAAATAAGAACATGATACGCTCAGTCTTCATTTTACTATTTTCTTGGATAGTTGTAGTTTCATGTACTGAACAAAAAAAAGTGCGCGTTCTTCCAATTGTGGGAAACTACGATGTTGAATACGATACTATTGACGGAAAAGAAATTACTGATACAATATATCCTAAAGTACCTTATTTTACCTACCTAAATCAAGACTCAATAAAGATAACCTCAACTATGTTGAAAGGAAAAGTATGGATAGCTGATTTTTTCTTTACTTCTTGTCCAACAATTTGTCCAAAGATGACATCACAAATGAAGCGTTTGGCATTCCTAACAAAAGATTTAGAAAAATACATTCAATTCATATCATTTAGTATTAATCCATCTTATGACACACCATACAGATTAAAGGAATATCGTAAACATTATGGAATAAATGCTAAAAACTGGCAATTCTTTACTGGAGATGAAAGCGCTACACATGATTTAGGGGTAAATTACTTCCAAGTATTTGCAAATAAAGACATCGAATCTGCTGGTGGTTATGCACATTCTCCAGCTTTCGTTCTTGTTGATAAAGAAGGATATGTACGTGGTGTATATATCGGAACAGATACCAAACAAGTAGATCTTTTACATAAAGATGTACGCAAACTATTAGCTTATGAGTACGATACCAAGTGAACAAAAAGTAAAAAACTTTAAACGTTTTACAATTATTGCATCCATTGCCATTCCAGTTGTAGTGGCAATATTGTTTGGCGTGAAAATTCCTGGAGTAGATTTAAGTTTTCTTCCTAGAATTTATGCTACTATAAATGGAGTAACAGCATTTTTATTAGTTGGTGCATTAATCGCAATTAAAAAGAAAAACATTGCATTACATGAGCGATTGATCAAAACATGTTTGGTATTATCCCTCTTATTTTTGGCAAGTTATGTGGCTTATCATATGACGAGTGATTCTACCAAATATGGCGGTGATTTTAAAGCAATCTATTTCTTTATCTTGATTTCACACATTCTATTAAGTATTGCCGTAGTTCCATTGGTTCTATTTACCTACTTATTTGCTTGGCAAGGGAACTTTGAAAAACATAAAAAATGGACGAAGATAACATGGCCATTGTGGTTTTATGTAGCTGTTACAGGTGTGATTGTATACTGGATGATTTCTCCATTTTATATACATTAAAAAAAAGAGAGACAATTGCCTCTCTTTAAAAATGATAAGTATAAAAGATTAACCGTTTTTACGTCCTTCTTTTTTTGTTTCTTTCAACTCTTTTTTATCTTGGTGCAATTGTTTTTTATCTTCACGACTAGCCTTTTTGTCCTGATTTAACTCTTTTTTGTCTGCTTTTAATTCTTTTTTAGCATCTTTATCACCAGCAAGTTTAGCCTCTTTTAATGCCTCTTTGTCTTTTTTGATTTCTGCTCTATTTTGCTCTTTTTCTACTTTTTTAGCATCGTTTTTTGCACCATCTTGCGCGAATAATGAAGTTCCCGCTAATACAACTAATACAGATAAAACTAACTTTTTCATAATTTTTATTTTTAATTGGTTTATATATGTATGACAAAAGCAACCAACAAAGGTTTAATTGAAAATAGGGAAAAATTGAAAATAAAAATTTAGCTCAAATTTTCATGGCATTAATTTGATGATTTATTTCCAAATAATACTCTATCACGTAAATCCATTTGTTCTAACCACTTCAAAAAGGATTCAAAATACATATCCCCTTTGATTTTATATCCTGAAGCTGTAAAATGGACTAAATCATAGCGCATTAAACCATAGGAATACCAAGTTGTAGAGGAACCTAACTCACCCATAATACCATACATATCCCAAACAGCGCCCTCATATTTCTTTGCTAATTCACGAATCATTTCCCGTTCTCGCGCAACATTTCGATTGAGATACTTCTTTTTAAAATGGGCGTCATTTGGAACTGTAAGTAAAATCGCACAGTTTGGATTAACACGAAGTACTACCTGAATAAGGGAATCCAAATTAGCTTTGAAAAATTCAGGACTAAAATCTTTATACAGCATATTGGCATCATTTGTACCCACTGAAAACGCAAAAAAATCGGGCGGTAATTCTCGTAATTGTTCTTCAAACAACGTATTACCTAAATGCGTAGGAAGCGATGCACCATTAACACCAATGGTTGTATAAGAAATACCAGGTTGATTATTAGATAATTGAAAACCTAATAAACGAAAATTGTATGGCAAGTGACTTTGTTTGGTCAACACCATATGAAACTTATCTAAATTTTTATCAAAATGTATATCTGTATATCCAACATTGACATTTGTTTGAACTCTGATAACAAAAGTGTCATTTTCAGCAAAAGAAAAAGTATATGGAAAAGCTCCTTTGTTGTGATAAACACGAACTCTATCAAATACGGGTTTAACCTTGGTTTTTTTATACTTAAACCGAATGTCAATAATTGAGTCTGAAGTTTCAAGAACCATTCCCAACAAACCATAATCTAAAGAATCTGGGCGATCCAACGTGCTTCTATAATTCGACCATTTATTTGATGAATGAAACGAATAATTTCTAGGATTATTTGTTTTTGCTAAATCAAATGGAAATACCCAACCACGTTCACCCGGTAAACCTTTCCAATTCGTTTGCAACAACGTACGCATTTCATGTGTGTAAATATCGGCTTGTAAATGTGAACCACCTATATGATAAAAATTCAATTTTCTATCTTTAAATCGAACCATTTGTTTAATATCAAAATACAATTTCTCAAAATTCGGACTTCCTTTCGTATAAAACTGATAATGATTACGTTCTAAATGAATAAAAGGGTAATTTAGAGTGAAAGTTGAATCTATTATTCCAAAAAATCTTCGATTTTTATATTCATTTAGTGATACTTCTTTAAGTTTTACATTGGAATCTTCTTGTGTACAACTTTGAAAAAATAATGATGAAGAAAGTAACAGTACTAAATAAACGTACTGCATAAACCGTGGAAAAACAAAAAATTGTAGATACTTCATCAAGTATGTTTTAACGAAAAATCGATAAAATAGTTACGCTTCAAATAATGGAATTAACCGGAAACGTTGCGCTAGTTTAAAGCATAAAAAACCAAAAAAGACACCTAAAAAATTTGCAAATAAATCAAAAATACTGGCTTGTCTATACGGTATAAAAACATGTAATAATTCACAAAAAGATGCAAATATAAATCCGTAAACAAGTAGATATTTAGACATAGTTGCAACACGACCTAAATAACTAAGCAACATAAAAGGAGTAAAAATCAAACAATGTATGATGTGATCTGAACGAAAACCAAAATAAAAATTAGATAATCGTACTGTTCCATTTAATGGTAAAACCAATAATAAAACAATAATCATAACATAAGTGTAAAACACCTTTTTATAAATACTAGTAGAAAAATGGATCATAAGGAGATAAAAAAAGAAAAGGCTACCAAAATGATAGCCTTTTAAATAGATAATTTATATTCTATCCTAAAGAAAAAGCTGAAATATTTTTTCTTGGATTTAAAATTAAGATTGGAATATTTGCCTCATTCGTAAGTAAATATTCTTCTGGATTTGAAATTAAACCTGAAAGTAAATTACTTCGATTTAAATTCATAATTGTAATTAAATCCGCTTCAACAGACTCAGCATGCTTTAATACTTCTTTCTCAAAGTTTTTTGGATTTAAAAAAGAAATATCATACCTGATTCCTTTTTCTCCTAAAAACTTTTGTGCAAACTTAATATTTACCTTTATCTGAGATCGGAAGATAGTATCTTTTTCATCTGGTATAACTACATGCACTTTTGAATTAAAATATTGCGCAATATTTGCAACATATCCTAGTTTTTGTTTCGTTTCAGCATTTAAATCTAATGGGACTACGATAGAATCATAACCTGTTTCTCCAATTTCTTTTTGTTGCACTACGATAAATGGTACCTCAGAATGCGTAATCACTTTAAGCGCATGTGAACCTGTAACTTGTTGCCAACCCTTAATTCCATGAGTTCCCATAAAAATTAATTCTGCATGATGCTCAGCAGCAAAATCACCAATATCTTCAAAAATATTACCTACACGAACAGATGGTACTAATTCTATATCCGATTTTTTTTCTAAGATCACTTTCTTTAACTGTGCTTCTGCAGCTTCAATTTCTTTCAATTTACCAACAACGTGTAATAAGTATATACGTGCATTTACAATTTTTGCAGTTGCAATTGCATGATTAAGAGCATTGTCAGCTACTGGTGTGAAGTCATGAGGTACAACAAATACTTTATGATTCATATAGTTAAGATTTAAATAATTTATGTAAAAAAAGCTATTGCAAAAGTAGTCAATTAACGATATTTAATAACGTGTTTTTTCGTAAAAATTGTGCCATTTTATAAAAATTTAAGAAAGTTAACCTAAAGAACTGATTTTTTAATACATACTTAATATGCGTATCTATTTTTAGCATGACTTTTGGAACTGCTCAAATTACTAAAAATAGATGTTATGAAATTTGTTGGAAGGTTAGTAAAGCAAACAGCAAAAATTGAGTATAAACGAAGTTTAAAAAAAGATTTATCCTTTGTTTTACAATTAGATACTTTACAGAAACTCTTAAAAATAGGGAAACGAACAGCCTTAGGAAAAACCTATAATTTTAGCAAGATTCTATCCCAAACCGAAATCATTGGTCGATTTCAAACAGAAGTCCCCATTCAAAATTATGACGAGTTTTATGATACATGGCTAAAGTTTGCCGTTGAAGGGAAAAAGAATGTCATTTGGCCCGGAAAAATAAATCATTATGCCCTTTCTTCCGGAACAACTGGATCTCCTAGTAAACAAATTCCAATCACAAAACAAATGATCAAATCGTTTCAAAAAACAAGTTTGAAACAGATAGTTACGCTTTGTCAATTAGATTTACCTACAGAATTTTTTCAAAAACAAGTATTGGTAGTTGGCGGTTCTTCCAAATTGACAAAAATGGATAAACGGTATGAAGGAGATTTAAGTGGGATTTTAAAGAAACACACGAAAAAAATCGCAATGCCATTTACAAAACCATCCAAAAGTATTAGCGATATAAAAGATTGGAACAAAAAATTAGAAAAAATAGTCGAAGAAGCTCCTAAATGGGATATTGGAATAATCGCTGGGATTCCTAGTTGGTGTGTATTAGTCATGGAAGAAATTGTGCGTCAACATCAGTTGCAATCCATACACGATATTTGGCCAAATTTGAAAGTATACATTCATGGTGGTATTTTCATAGAACCATACGAAAAACGCTTAGCTCAAGTATGTGAAAAACCATTATTTCAATTCGATACATACCTTGCTAGTGAAGGGTATTTTGCATACCAATTAAATGAAAATGAAAAGGTTATGCGACTTTTAATAGATAATGGGGTGTTTTTTGAATTTATCCCTTTCAATGCTACCTATTTTGATTCAGAAGGAAACTTAATCAATAAATACAAGGCATATACCTTAGCGGAAGTGAAAGAGGGGGTAGATTATGCAATGATTATCACCACGAATGCAGGATTATGGCGATACCAATTAGGAGACACGATTCGTTTCACAAATGTGGCTAAACGCGAAATTAAAATTACAGGAAGAACGAAACAATATCTCTCTTTGGCAGGTGAACATCTATCGCTCGATAATATTCGGGAAGGATTAGTGGAAGTAAGTAAAGAATTAAACGTTGTTATAGAAGAGTTTACGGTTTTCGCCAATGAGGAAAATGCAAACCATTCCTGGTATATTGGTACAGACAAAAAAATAGACGTGGAAATCTTACAAAAATGTTTGGATAAACATTTGTCGATCTTGAATGATGATTATACATCCGCACGAAAAAATACCCTTGGGGCGCCAAATATTCATCTGATTTCTAGCGACTTATTTTATAGATATTTAGCTAAAATTGGAAAATTGGGAGCACAAAATAAATTCCCACAAATACTACGAGGACAACAAAAAATTAAATGGGTAGAATTTCTTAAAAACAACTGATTTTCCTCGCTACTCGCCACTTTTTATTAATTTTGTGTTTTTCTATTCGTTATGTCAGATACAAGATACAATTTACGTGGTGTTTCCGCTGGAAAAGAGGATGTTCACAACGCCATTAAAAAAGTGGATAAAGGGTTATTTCCACAAGCATTTTGCAAAATCGTACCAGATACCCTTACCGGGGATGAAGAATATTGTGTTGTAATGCATGCAGATGGTGCTGGAACAAAATCTTCCCTAGCATACATGTATTGGAAAGAAACGGGTGATTTGTCTGTTTGGAAAGGAATAGCACAAGATGCATTAATCATGAATATTGATGATTTATTGTGTGTTGGAGCAGTAGATAATATTCTACTTTCTTCCACTATCGGTAGAAATAAAAACTTAGTTACTGGAGAAGTTATTTCCGCAATCATCAATGGTACGGAAGAATTATTGACAGAATTACGCAACCAAGGGATTGGTATTAACTCAACGGGTGGTGAAACAGCAGATGTAGGTGATTTAGTTCGAACTTTAATCGTGGATTCTACCGTTGTGTGTCGCATGAAACGTTCTGAAGTTATCTCTAACCACAACATCCAAGATGGAGATGTGATTATTGGATTGGCATCCTATGGACAAGCAAGTTATGAAACAAGTTATAACGGAGGAATGGGAAGTAATGGTTTAACTTCCGCGCGCCACGATGTATTCTGCAAAGAATTAGCAGAAAAATATCCAGAAAGTTTTGACCCTTCCGTACCAGAAGAATTGGTTTATTCCGGAAAATATAGATTAACAGACAAAGTGGATGGAAGTCCTATTAATGCTGGTCAATTGGTGCTTTCTCCAACACGAACATACGCACCAATTATTAAGAAAATTTTAGATAATCATCGTGCAGAAATACATGGAATGGTGCATTGCAGTGGTGGAGCACAAACGAAGGTGTTACATTTCGTAGATAATGTGCATGTAATCAAAGATAATTTATTTGATGTTCCCCCATTATTCAAAACCATTCAAGAAGAATCCAATACGGAATGGAAAGAAATGTACAAAGTTTTTAATATGGGTCACCGCATGGAGATTTATGTTCCACAAGCAATTGCTGCAGACATAATTTCTATTTCTGAGTCTTTCAATGTACCTGCAAAAATTGTGGGGCGTGTCGAAAAACATACCGGCAAAAAATTAACTATCACTTCCGAATTTGGAGAATTCATTTATTAAACATCGATGCAAGATTTATTAAAAAAATTAGAAGCGATTGAATATCGTTTTACCGAAGTAGGAACACTCATTGTCGATCCAGACATCATCTCGGATATGGATCGATATGTGAAATTAAACAAAGAATACAAAGAATTAGAAGAGGTGGTTAACGCCTACAAAAAATATAAAAACATCATCGACAATCTTCAAAGTTCCAAAGAATTGCTAGCAATTGAGGAAGATCCTGAAATGCGTGAAATGGCAAAAATGGAGATTGATGAATTAGAAAACATTCGTCCAAGTCTAGAGGAAGACTTGAAATTATTATTAATCCCGAAAGATCCTGAAGATAATAAAAATGCGATCATGGAACTTCGCGCAGGAACTGGTGGAGATGAAGCATGTATATTCGTAGAAGATTGTTTCCGAATGTACACGCTGTTTTTCAAAGAAATGGGATGGCATTATGAGATTCTAAATTCACAAGAAGGAGGTACTAAAGGAATCAAGGAGATTTCTCTAGAAATTTCTGGTGACGGAATTTATGGTATGCTTAAATTTGAATCCGGGGTACACCGTGTTCAACGTATTCCTGAAACGGAATCACAAGGCCGTGTTCATACTTCAGCAATAACAGTTGCAATTTTACCTGAAGCAGAAGAGGTTGATTTTGAATTAGATATGGGCGATGTGCGCAAAGATACGTTTAGAGCATCTGGTGCAGGTGGTCAGCATATCAATAAAACAGAGTCTGCGATACGATTAACGCATATTCCTACCAATACAGTCGTTGAATGTCAGGATGGCCGTTCACAACATAAAAATTTAGCTATGGCGATTTCTGTACTGCGTTCCCGTTTGTACCAAAAGGAATTAGATCGTGTGCATGAAGAACGTGCTGCTAAACGTAAAACATTGGTTTCTACAGGAGATAGATCTGCAAAAATTAGAACCTATAATTACCCACAAGGACGTATTACAGACCACAGAATCAATAAAACAATCTATAACCTTTCTGCATTTATGAATGGAGATATCAAGGATATGATAGACTCTTTAAAAATGGCGGAAAATGCAGAAAGAATGCGTGGTGAAGCAGAATAATGAGTGACGAGTTACGAGCGACGAGTTAAGATTTTATATATGAAATATTTAATTTTTTTGGTGGTGTTTTTTACAATGAGTTCCTGCATAGAAATCATTGATGACTTGACATTTAAAAGCGATGGATCCGGAACATTTAAGTATACCTTAAACTTAAGCGCAAGTAAAGTAAAAGTAAACTCCGTCTTAGCCTTGGATAGTTTAGATGGTAAAAAAGTTCCTTCTATACAAGAGATTAAAGATAAAATAAGCAAA
Source organism: Flavobacteriia bacterium (assembly GCA_947463445.1). Classification (GTDB taxonomy): domain Bacteria; phylum Bacteroidota; class Bacteroidia; order Flavobacteriales_D; family Crocinitomicaceae; genus CANHVK01. The sequence goes on from CANHRS010000003.1 coordinate 23,064, forward strand.
TACAAAGAAATCATTGTACAAAAAGAAGGAATTTCGAATGTAAAAGTGGAAACAGATTTTACAAACTTTATACTAAAAATTCAATGTGATTTCACTTCCATCATAGCATTACAAAAAGCAATCAAAGAAATAGTTATAGATGAGAGTAAAAACAAGAAGGAAATTGAATCGTATTGGTTGACTTGGGAAGGCAACAAACTTATTCGTTCTGTCCCTTCTATTACTGGCGATTTAACATCTAGACTTAAAAAAGAAGATATAGAAGGATTAAAAAAAGGGAATTATATGTCTATTACACGTTTTGATAGGCCAATTGAAAAATGTGAAAATACTACCAGTTTAATTTCTGCGAATAAAATGGCTGTAATGCTCAAAATTACTCCTTATGCATTGATACAAAATATAAATCTATTAGAAAACAGCATTGTATTAAGCGATAAAAAATAGAAGATACCTATGAAAAATATATGCTTATTTGTTATTTGTTTGTTTAGCCTTACCTCTTTTGGGCAAACATCTGATGACTTAATTCCAAAAGAAGCAGTAACTGTTTTAGGAATTAACAACACCTCCTTACTGAAGAAAATTTCGATGGATTCCTTAATTCAATATGAATTTATGGAAGAAGTTCAATCCGAAATGTTTGATGGATCTGCAGACAACAAAACACTAAAAGATGCAGGATTTGATTTTGGACAAAAATTACATGTTTTCAATGGAAAAACAGCTAATTATGAAGTATCTGGATTTTCATTTGGTATAACTAATTTAAAGGATTTGCTTTTAGTTTTTGACGATTTTGATAAAGTTAAAAGTCCAATAAACGGAATAGATTATTATAACTCGTATTTTAATCATTTGATTATCAAAGGTAAATCCGGACTAGTCTTGCGTGTGGATCCTTCCTACGAAAAAATAAAACACGTAACAGATTCTATCTGGATTAAACGTGGAAATGGTTATTTTTTCGACGACAAAGATAAAAAACAGGACAATGAAGGCGATGAAGAATCGGAAGAACCTATTAGCAAAATACTGAAAGATGGTGAGTTGGAAGCAGATGATTCCGAAGTTAAGTTAAATGCAAAAGACCTCATTAATAAAACCTATTGGGAACTAAAAGATAGTGTTACAAATGTTTTACAAGTAAAATATCTACAAAATATTTTGGTAGACATCTTTGAAAAAAATATCCATTTAAAAAGTCAGGATGCCAAATTTGCAATGCAATTAACCCATGAATCCGAAGGTATTTTCTACATGGATAATTCACGTAACCTACAAAATGCAAAAGGATTATGGTATTTTCAAACCATGTTTCCAGAGTTATTTAAAGATATTAAAACGTTATATTCTGGGAACATTGTTGTTGGAGATATCTATTTAAAAGACAACTCTATCGAATTTAAATTACAAGCAAACTATGGAGAAAATCTAGGGAAAATCTATGCAAAACTAAATAGCACCAAATTTGATAAAAATGTATTACGTTATATACATGAAGATTGTGCTGGATTTTTCACCTATAATATCAACTTGAAGGAAGGGTATAGACAAGCGTATGATATTATTATACCTCTCTTAAGTCAACAAAAAGATCCTAGAGTGACGAGTAATGTATTAAAAGCAGAACTACTGAATGAATTCATCAATTTAGATGCTTTATTTGACACCTACCAAGGAAGTATGTTTGGTACATTTAGCGGAGTTAAAAAGGTAAAGACAAAACGAATCGAATTTAGTTACGATGAAAAGACGTTTGAATACAGTGAGAAAGAAATTATTGGGGAAGAAGAAATGCCGATGTTTACGGTGGGTTTCTCTACTGGAAGAGCAGATATACCGGAGAAAATCTTAAATTACATGGGGAAAATGACTACCCGATTTAAGAAAATAGATAATTATTGGAAAATAGATGATGCTGTTTTTAATTCAATACCTGTATATGTAATTAATCGTAATGGTTTATTAGTGGTTACAAACGATGAAAGTTTAGTCGTAGACCACCTTGATGGATATGGTAATCATGCACTTTCCGGAAAAAAAGCTAAAAATGCTAAGAAAAGTAGATTTATGTATTCCTACTTCAATATTGGAGAAGTATTAAGTAAAATACCAAAACAAGTATTTACTGCCAAACAAAATAAAGTCTTAGATTCCATGCGAGGAAAAGAAGGATATATAGAAATGACCACGTTAAAAACTTCTAGTTCATATACCGATTTTGAAATCAACTATTTCTTTCAAGGGAAATATACCGATTCAGGAAAATACCTATTAGACCTTATTAATTCTGCATTTATATTGGCTAAATAAATAATATGGTTCGTAAAGTCACCTTTATTTTATTCTTGCTTTCCCTGTTGATTGCTTTCTTTTATTTTCGACCATTACTTACTAGTACGAAACCACAACCATCCTTAATGGACCGAATGCCAGATGGTGATTACATAGGAAAATTAAATGTTTTAAGCATTGCGAAAGAATCCAATGCTATGTTATATTTTAATAAAATTCCGTTTAGAGATTTAATTACACCAGAGTTTTTATTAGCACAAGGTAAAAGTTATGGATTAAATTTTCAACGTCCCTCCTACTTTTTTGCAAATATGAATGGGGAATGGGGAGCATTAATTCATGTTGCTGATTCAAGTAAAATTTATTCAGGTATAGTTCGCTTAAAGAAAAAAATTGATTTACAAGATACCATTGTCGGACAACAAAAAGTATATTCTTTCAAAAAGAAGAGTTCATATATCACATATGGTAAAAACTGGATTTTCATTTACCAAGGGAAAAAACTAGTAAAACGAATGTATCACGTAATGTACTCTGAGAAAGGAGATATTACGAAGACATGGAAGAAATTTTCACAAGAAAAACAATTTCAATTTGAAAAACTTGTAATTTACTCTAATTACAAAGGATTGATGGATAAAGGTATTTCTACAGCAATGTTTGCACACGATACGGATTCTTCCTCGGTGAAATTAAAAGTCTATTTTCGAAGTAAAGTGCCATTAGCAGTAAGCACAAAAAAAGAAGGAGTTGCATTTAGAAACTATTATTATACAGGGCGTTTAATGAACATTCATCTAAATGTAGACCGCTTACGTATGTCGAAAAATGATCCTTTTTATAAAGTGATGAATGGATTCAGTAAACGTGTTAGTTTTCCGTTAAATTCATTTTTAAATGCTTGGGAAGGAGATATTTCATACCATCAAGGTGGTTCGATTACAGTAAAAGAAAAAATAATCGAATCTGTGCTAGATGAAAATTTCAATGTTTCTCAAGTAGAGACCTTAAAAGAGAAGAAAGTACCTGGTTTTGCTATGTTAATCTCGATAAATAAAAACATTCATGATTTATTGTACCAACTTTTTGTAAAAGGAATTCTACGTAAAGAAGGTGAGCAACTACGCTTTTTATTTTCCCCTGCAATCAAAATGAAATTAACACCAAACATCGCCTATTTCTATTCATCTGATAACGTGCCAATGACCGAAATGTCTTCTTACAACGGTGGAGTTTGGACCCATAATTACACAAAATATGGTTTTCAATTGGATTCAATGAATCGCAAAGAAGTGTTTGGATCAGTTAATATACCTGTACAACGAATTATTAGATATGTAAAAGGAAATTTATAAAGCCTCTTTCGACCAAGAACCTTTTATAAATGATTGATACGTAAATCCTCCGACTTCTTCTATTTTTTCGAATTGTAAATAAATCGTTCCATTTAAATACCGTAGTTCATCTTTTCGTATTTCCGCAATAAATTTATCGTCTTTTTTAATTTTCAACGCACTCGTAAAACCACCTGTACCTGGTGTGCCAACGATCATGTATGAATCTTTTCCGGACGCTATAAACCCTTGAAAAGTAGTCGCAAATTCTTTCTCTTGATTTAAAGCGCGCATTGCACGATCAATACTACAAACAGTTTTTGGAACTGCTTCAAACTTTGCTTTTTGGAGTGATACCTCAGAAACTGCCTTTCTTTCTTTCGACTTTAAACAAATACCATTTGGCGCATAATAGGAAATACGTTCTATAAAATCAGCACTCGTATTCGTAACAAAAATTTCTTTACTCATAAACACTTTACCATCATGCAAGTAAAAAGAATTGGTGCCCATACTTGTTGCGTCTTTATCTGTAAAATTTTCGACCAATTTCACGATATTTTCTTCATTATCTAAATGAGCATCCACATGAATGGTGGTCTTATCTTCCTTTCCATAATCTAAAGAACTAGCAAATTTACCATACGCTAAAACAAAAGAATCAATTTCCATCATTTGTTTATCAAACGATTTCTCATCTTTCAATGTATAGACAATTAAATCCTTTTGCGGTTTTTCAGTTTGATCGATAGACTTTTTTGAATTATTAGATTTACATGCTACCAATAATAGCACCATGGAAAGAAAATAGAAGCTTAATGTTTTCATACTTATCAATTACTGTGATTAATACAAATGTAAAATAAAAAAGGAGACAAACTTATTTCTAAAAGTAACGAAGTAATGAAAACAAATATTGTAACACCCTATATTTTTTTTATAGTTCTTCCCTTCCATTTAATAAATTTATTAACTTTACATCAATTATTATTGACAATAAAACAGCATCAAATGAATATTCTAGGAATTGTAACCTTTTTCTTAATCGCTGGAATGGCGTTTTGGGTACTTGTATTTTTATTAGGATTTGTACTTCCTTTTTGGATTACATTAGGTGTTTTTGATAAACTTCGTCCTAAAAGAGTATTTGACGAAGAAGAAACTGAATAATTTTAGTGTAAAATATTTTTCTAAAGACCGGTAATACTGGTCTTTTTTTATTTATATACACTACATCTGATCTTCAATATCTAACTTATCTCCGCGTAATATACGCAAGCGTTTTCGAGCCTCTACAACATATAGACTCCCTTTATATTGGAAGATGATTTTTTTGTAGTTTTCAATCGCTTTCTCTTTATCTCCTAAATGATTTTCGTAGATATCTCCCAACTGAAATAAGGCATCATCCGCTAAAATATCCTCCGAATACGATTTGAGAAGTTTTTCTAAATAAAGAATTGCTTCTTTCCAATTTCCTTGTTGCTGAAATGCTTGTGCTTTTCGTAATAATATTTCATCCGCTAAACCATGGTATGGAAATGCAGTTAAAATAGAATCATACAAAACAAACGCTTGACTATACTTTTGTTGTTCTAATAAAAGATCTGCTTGCGCAAATTGATGCATTGCGGTATAGTTACTATCCAAACCATAATTATCTGTAATTAATAACGATAATTTCAGCGCATCGTTTGCAATCAATTTAGAAGTGGATTGTTTCAAAATATCCAGTTGGGATTGTGCAAATTGAAAATCACCATCGTAATAAAAAACACGTGCATTTTTAAATTTTGCTTCAAAACCAATCGTTTCAAATTTATAATCATTGTCAATTTGCATATACAGCAGAGATGCTTCCCATATTTCATTTTTCAAGACATAAAAATCAGCAAGTACCATTTTTATCTCCGAGCTCTGGATAGCAGACAATCCAGGAAGTAACATTATTTCTCGCAATAAGGTAATTGCTTCATCGACTTGATTGGCATATAAACCTTGAATTTGTGCCAATTCTTTTAATATAGTAATCGTGTTTCGGGACTTTCCAAGTCTTTGAATAACCTCTTTATAATTGGTGATAATGGATTGAAGCGTGTCTACTGACAAATTACGTTTTTCCGTCACTTCTAAAAAATATGTGTGTAGGATAGCATTTTCAGACATAAAATGAAAGCCCTTCTCCTTACCATGTGTTAACACATACTTATACCCTTTACGTGCGAGTACATAATCCTTATTTTGAGCAAATACGCTTGCTAATTCATATACTCGGTACCCTGTATTATTTTCCCGTTTATCCAATGCCTGCGCCTGCGTTAAAGCCAATGCAAATTGTTTGCGTTGCGTAAAATACCATTGCAGCATTTCTGCATATATCAAGTCACTCGAACGAGATTGCGAAAGATCAATTAACGCTTCTTTCACTAAATCAGAAGTTGGATTATTGGCTTGCGTAAAATCGATACGTTGTGCTAAAGCAGTCTGAACTTGTTCTTTAAATTCACTATTAATCTCCAATAAATCTAGGTATTCCTCCACCATCTTTTGGTTTTGATTCAATTGCGCATACACATCTGCAAATTGCAAGTGTAACGGATAGGAATCCTCTAAATTTTTTCGTCCTTTTTCTAAAATCTGTAAACAAAGTTCAAATTTCCCTTTCTCTTTAAACGCTTTATATACCTCCAACACTTTAACACTAGAAGTAGCATTTTCTTCTATTAATCGTTGAAAAATTTTATTTGCTGCTTTTTGTTCTTCATGAGTTTCATAATACTCGGCCAATAAAATGGGATAATCTACCGTATATGGATCGAAATCGATTTGTTTTTTGAGTGTCTTTTCTGCTTCGCGGTCTTTTTTAGTTTTAATTAAACACGTGTAATAGCGAAGAAACGTGAATTTACTATTCTCTTTTAGAAATACCTGTTGGCAATATGGGAGTGCTTTCTCAAAATCGCCACTTGAATAATAGTATTGCGCTAATTGCTGATCTGTGCTCACTTGTGTCAACCCAGAAAGTGTAACAAGTAAAAACAAGAAAAGAATGCAAGTACGCATAGAATTTATTTTTTTGCTAATTCATCCGCAAATTTTTCTACTGCGTCTTTAACTTGCGCATAAGCGCGAATATTATCTTTTTGCAACTTGGTCATATCATCGATAATCTGTTGCAAATTATCTACCTTATCATTTTCAAACGCTAGAAACTTATCATAATTAGCTCTATCACCATCTCCATTTTTGATATCATTCATAAGATTGGCAATGGAATTTTTAACTTTTTGTGAGCCAAACAGAATTTTTTCACCGTAGGTTTCAGACAAATTAAGCTTTTTGTAAATACGATTATAGGTGTCCAATTTCTTTGCCATGACGATCGAGAGCGTGTCATCCTCAATATCAAATTTAACTCGATATTTTAACTCTTTCATGGTATAAATAATCTCCGAAACGTTATCTTTTTTTAATGCTTCATACTCGCGTTGAATGTGATCTACTCGTTTATCTAAGATGGAGAGTTCTTCCAATTGTTGTTTTTTTGCTACATCATGACAAGCAACAAATAATAACGAAATGATAAAAAAGATTAAAAATTTCATGAGATACAAACTTGATATTTTATACTGCGAAAATACGACTTTATTTTTCTTTTCATATTGATAAAAAGCATAATCTAATCCGTATAATTAAAAAGATAAATTTTCAGCATGTTTAATTCCGTGTATCTTGTCACTCATTTTTAGTGATTTTTGATTGACAAAAACCGATAAAATCATCCTTACTAATAATATAGAATAAAAAAAGGCTGCTCAATATAGTATTGAGCAGCCTTTTTCGTGTACATTACACGCATTTTTCTACTCTAACACGATCTGTTTCGTTTGAATACTTTCGTTGTTTGCATCCACAATATGTACTAGATACATTCCTTTTACTCCGAGGGCTTTCATTGAAACTTCCATGCTTGAAGTGTTTACCTTTTGGTTATATACCTCTTTTCCTTGCACATCTACAATACGTAGTGTTTTTCCATGTGCATTGGTGATAGTAACCACATCTTTGGTAGGATTTGGATACACAATTACTGCCTCTTGATCGATCGTAGTAAGACCTGCAGCTTTCCCGTAACTTAACGATTTCTCTTGCGCATTTGCTACGATATCTAATGTTCCTTGTAGGTTTTCATTCGTTAAAATTGGAATCACTAAAAACGGTTCGTTTTCTACTAAAGGTGTTGTAGCTGCCAAACCAACCTTGTACGTTGTTGAAGTGATGTTGCTCGCTACTAACGCACTTTTATCTTTCACCTCTGGTTGACCAAATACATTGAAATTATCCTTCATATACACATTAAATGCATACAAGGATCCAGTAGCTCTAAACACCAATTGGTTTCCTTCTTGCGCTACCGTAACATTTGCTGTTGGTGTTTCTCCACCACGTTTTTTTGCATCTGCAGGGAAGGCAGCAATTTGACCAATTGACTTTTGTAAAATCAACGAAGCGTCGTTTGCTGTAACGTTCCCTACCGTATCTACGTTTGCCACTGCGATTCTCCAATTTGACCAAGGCAAGGGATCCATGGTAGGTAGTGGATTTAAACCTACAGAATATTGTAATGCTAAAGCAGCGTCGTATGCTCTCACAAATGAGTTCGTGTCAACATCTCCAAATAACGTTGGTAGTACGCTAAAGCTTGCGTTTTGTGTTGGGGTAGCAACAATTGCATTACCTCCTAAGTCTTTCCCGGTTACTAAAGTTACGTTTACAGCGCCATTACCTTTTTCTACTACCCACCAAAAGGTATAGGTGGTATCATTTACTTTTGTAAGGTTTGTGTTAGACAAGGTGTTTTGTCCTGTTAAATTCAATTGCGGAACAGGTGAAACAGTCATTTTCTCATTGAAATTCACAGTAATCAATAAAGAATCTCCTTTACGCACAGGATTTTGCGTATACGTGATTTTCGCAGTTGGCGGTGTAACATCCAAGGTAGTTACGGTATCGGATTTTAAACTGGTAATGGTAGTATTGTTATACATAAAATTAGCTAAGCCAAAAACCCCTTGTCCTGTGGTATTATTCGCTTTGAACTTCAACTTTACCAAACTACCAGCACCACTCAATGCTGTTTGAGACATATACCCTACTTGTAGTAAACCATTCTTACTTTTATTGATACCTACGGTGCCAACAGGATTTAACGTACCAACTAAATTGCTCCCTACATAAGTGAAACGCGTTGTATCAAAGGAAAAATCTGTTTGGTAAGCGATAACATTGTCTGCTGTGTTTAATGCTTCTGTGCTAATAGATAATTCTACTTCTTGGTTTTGATTTACCGTTGCTGGTGCATCTACGAAAACCTTGGTGGATGCTAACGCAGATTGAGTAGATCCAGTATATAGGGCGGTGATTTCTTGTTCTGAAAGTGCGCGGTTGTAGATGGCGATGTCGTCGAGTTGGCCGTTAAAAAATGCATTTCTGATATTATTATAATCATATTTACTTCCAAAAAGTAAAGGCCTTGAATTTGAAAATTCACCGCAAACATTTGTTGTTTTACTTTGTAATTTTCCATCAACATATATCTTTAAAACACCATTTTCCTTTATGCTAATAACATTTGACCATACATTTAATTTTGTATCATTATCTGATTCTAAAAAATCACCGCATGTGTTTCCTCCACCTAACTGACTCCAAACTAATTGCGGTTTATTATTAGGAATTGAGCCTAATGTAGATCGATAACCTAATGTATTACTATTGTAATCCGATTTACAAACCATTACATATTCATTAGTTGAATTTGGTTTAATCATTATTTTGTACCAAACCGAGATGGTAAAATTATTTAAATTAAATATGTTATTATTACCGCAGTCTATATCATTTTGTTTTCCATCAAAACTATACGCACTATTTGCCTTCCCATTTCTATCCGCTGTCAACGTTGCGCCATTCACTGTTCCATTATTTCCATTTCCACTTTCATCATTCGCATTTCCGTTAAACGGCCACCAACCAACAAGACCATTTGTTGGAACATAAGAAGGTACATTTTGTGCCATTACATTCGATGCGAATACAAGGACAACTATTAATTTAACGTAGTTTTTAAGCATATTTTTGAGAATTTAGATTTAAACAAAAATATACACAATCTAACATATATTAAACACTTATGATTATTTTTTTAAAAAATTTGTAGAAATAGCACACATCGGTACAAAATAATATAAAATGAAAATGAATGATGCAGGGGAGGTAGCTTAGTGGGAAGAGAAATTATGCAATTTTTTAACACAAAGGGAAGCTAATTGTTCCCTTTTTCGTTGACTAACATCTCCAAATACGTGGGCAATTGTGATGCTAAATAATATGGCAGATTCATTAAGATATATTCTTTTTTACCAGGAGTAATTGCTTGTTCAATACTAAAATTTCCTGCATATAATCGAACAGCAAAAGGATGATTAGAGCGATCAATAAACTGATGAAGCGATCTCAAAGTACCTGTCGGACCACTTTTAATTTCAATTGGAATAACATATTTTCCATGCTGATAGATTAAATCAACTTCAGAATTACTATCTTTTTCTTCCCTAACCCAAAAATTTGGCTTGTAAATTTGATCATCGTGAATAGCTATTATTTCTTGATAAACAATATGTTGAATAATTAATCCTTTGTGAAAATTACTGAAATTATTTACTAAAAGCATTTCGCCTTGAAGAGATAAGATTTGATTCAAAAGTCCTGTGTCTAAAAACTGTAGTCGAGGTCGCTTTTTTAAATCTGCTTGAATGGGAGGCTGTAAGCTCGTTGAGGGATAGATTAATTGTATGATTTTTGCTAAATCAATCGTTCTTAAAGCTTCGCCAACTTCTCGAGAGCGATAGTTTGAATTTCCAAAGCCTTCAAATTTGATTCTATCTGACTCAAATGGGGCAGAATCGATAACATGGTATATTACTTTTCTATCCAATTCTTTCGAAGTATATTTCACAACATCGTCTTTATATGCTTGCCAAAGATTTTTATAAGTTTTTTTTAATTGAGAGATGTTTTTGGTTTCCACATAATTCTTAACAATTTCTGGCATTCCTCCAATCAATAAATATTCATGAAACAAGTTTAGTAGTGTGGAATGTGCAAACGCAGGTATAGGTTTAGTATTTACTATTTCCAACGCAGCTAAATTATCTGTTGCACCTAAAAATTCTATAAAATTTAAGGGGTGTAAATAAAGATAGTCTACTCTGCCTACTGGAAAATTAGGTACTTTTTTTAATGCAAACTCCAACAATGATCCTGCGGCTATCACGTAAATGTCCGGTCTTTCTTCATAAAAATAACGAAGAAGTTGAATTGCTTTTGGAGACTCTTGAATTTCATCAATAAAAAATAAAGTCGTTTTTTTATTCTCAATTTTACGTTTTAATAGAAATGCGCTATTAATAATTGTATGTACATCATCTACCACAAATAAATTTAGATCACTTTCTTTTTCTAAGTTTAATTCGATATAATTATCAAATTCCTTTGCAAATTCTCGGACAATAGTTGTTTTACCAACCTGCCTAGCACCACGTAAAAGTAAAGGTTTGCGAAACTTATCGTTTTTCCACGCAATAAGTTTACTATAGGAATTACGCTTAATTGACATAGAGAATGAAATTAAAATTCGTAATCAAATATACTATTTTTAACACAAAGCGAACCCAATTTTAGTGTTTTTTTGTCACAAAGAGTATGCAATTTTTCGATTTTTTATACACAAAGCGAACCCAATTTTAGTTTTTTTTTGTCATAAAGCGAACCCAATATTCAGATGGTTGTCCATATTGATCTTCATTAAATTATTAAGAAAAAAGTGCTTTTAACACCTCATCAATTCGACTACACATAATTAGTTCTATTGTGTGATTTTTTTGCGTGATCCCTTTGTTAAATGAAGAAATGATGATTTTTTCAAATCCTAACTTTTCTGCTTCCGAAATACGTTGTTCGATTCTATTCACTGGACGAATTTCTCCAGATAAACCTACCTCTGCGGATAAACAAATATTTTTTGGCACTGGTAAATCCGCATTAGATGACAATACCGATGCAACTACCGCTAAATCAATCGCTGGATCATCTACACGTATACCTCCAGCAATGTTTAAAAAAACATCTTTAGCTCCAAGTTTAAACCCACAACGTTTTTCCATAACAGCTAACAACATATTTAATCTACGCAAATCAAACCCTGTCGAAGAGCGTTGTGGAGTTCCATATGCTGCAGTACTAACCAATGCTTGCACTTCTATCAACATTGGTCGAAGTCCCTCTAAAGTGGATGCAATAGAAATTCCACTCAAGGTAGCATCCGTGTTAGTAATCAAAATTTCGGACGGATTTTCAACCTGACGAAGTCCAGAACCTAACATTTCATAAATACCTAATTCATTCGTGCTTCCAAATCTATTTTTAATGGTACGTAACAAACGATATACATGATTACGATCGCCTTCAAACTGCAATACCACGTCTACCATGTGTTCCAAAACTTTTGGTCCAGCTAAAGCGCCTTCTTTCGTGATGTGTCCAATTAAAAATACCGGAACTTCCGTTTGTTTGGCATAGCGTAACAATTGGGCAGTACATTCACGCACTTGGGAAATACTTCCTGGAGAACTCTCTATATGTGAACTATATAACGTTTGAATAGAGTCAATAACCAATAATTGCGGTTTTATTTCCTCCGTTTGTAAAAAGATATTTTGAAGATTTGTTTCTGTTAGAATAAAACATTCGTTGTTATCTAATCCGATACGTTCTGCACGCATTTTTATTTGTTGCTCGCTTTCTTCCCCTGAAACATACAGAATACGCAAGTTTTTTTCAGTCACCGCTAGCTGAAGCATCAAGGTAGATTTACCAATTCCTGGTTCTCCGCCAAAAAGAATTAAAGATCCTGGCACCAAACCTTCACCTAAAACTCGATTTAACTCTTTGTCATGGAGTATAATACGTGATTCTGCACGATGTACAATATCTTGAACCGCTTGTGGTTTGGCAGTTTTACCATTGCTAGTTGAAAATGCAACTACCGATGAATCATTGTTGCCAATAATTTCTTCCACAAAGGTGTTCCATTCCGAGCAAGAAGGACATTTACCTAACCATTTGGGAGTTTGGTGTCCACAATTTTGACAAAAAAATGCTGTTTTTATTTTAGCCATAGTCAAAATTAAGACAAAAGACAATTAGACAATAGAAGAAAGACTTAATTTTCATACAAAATTGTATTTACCTAAATTTCTTCTTTTTCTATTGAATTACTAGGTTCATCCACGAACTTAAAATTTTTATACTAGATTTTAGTAATATTTAAAGGTAGAGATTTTAAGAACAAGCGAAAGCAATCAAGTCAATAAAATCATCTTAAGCAAAATATTTTAACGCTATTCAAAATTTTTACAAGAAAAATAAGAACCAACTATTTATCTCTTCCTATATAAAAGTCTAAAAATACTTCACTTAAAATAATTATTATCTTTACTTTCAAATTATTATACGTGAAAAAAGTCAGTTTCTTAATTTTTCTATTAAGTGTTTTAAGTTCTTGCATAGTATACAGAATGCATAAATTAACCCATAACCCTTCTGATAGCTACTTTGTAAAAGGAAAAAAATACCATTACAATACATTTTATATTGACAGTTTAGGAGATACCATTGTTCGAGGAAAGTTAATCATAGCTCCAACTGGAAAACCTTGGATTGCGCAACCAGGAGTTCAAGAATCAGTAAATTATTATTATTTTGTAGATAGTTTGGAGTATGTCAAATTTATTGATCCTGAACCATTTTTTGCAAAAAGAAACAGCGACTATTTAGCAAAAAAGCATAAATTAAAATTTAATAAAAAAGAAAATACAGGTGGTTATATGAAAAGTAATTATTTCTACATCCATCCTCCTAGAACAAATCAATTTAGATTATTATTTTATTCTCCACATCCATGGATGACTAATCAATTGTTAAATGACTCGTCTTATAATGAGTTTAATGTAGAATTAAAATTTTTTGGACCTATAATGTCACTAATGAGTATTTATAAGTTAAAACCAATTTCAAAATCCTCACTTCCTGCATTTCCTTCATCCATCAAAGTTTGGAAAGTGGATATCGATAGTAAAATGAAGTTCAAAGACACAACTAAAACGTATTATACTGGATTATATAATTCAACTGTTGAGGCTGAATTTTGCAAAGAGTTTGCATATATAAAGATGCATTATCGGTTTGAAAATGGAATACAAGTACTTTTCAACTTCGAAAAAATGACGGAAGAATAATTTAATGTTCGTTTCATACAATTTTAACAGATAAAAAGTCACAATATCTCATACCCCATCCCTAACTCGCGGATTGATTTCTCATTATTTACAATTTTTCCCTCCCCTTCTTCGATAAATTGAGGAAGTTCAAATCCAAATTTTCTGCATGACTCCGTATAATATTCGTTTCGTGTAGGATGCTGTGATGCACATGCGTTTACAATTTTACCCCAATAATTTTTCACTAAAACTTGAACAATTATTTGAATACTATCTTTTTGCTCGATTAAATTTACAGGTTGATTACCATTTGGTATACCACTCCGACCAGCAAAAAACTTGGCAGGATGACGGTTTGGTCCAATGAGTCCTGCCATGCGTATAATTGTTAAGCGATCTTGTAAATAATTATGTAAGACTTGTTCTGCATATGCAAGGTGATTGGTACTTGCATTTTCTTCCCACGTGAAGGAATCTTCTTTTGCATCTCTAATATGCTCTGGATAAACTCCTGTTGTACTTACAAAAATGAAATGAGTTTTTTCGCTAAATTGTTTTGCTACAAACAATAAATGTTCGCCATATTCTTGCATATAGTTTACCTTTCCTGGAGGGAAATTTAAAATACAAAAAGCGGTATCCGATACAATTTCTTCTGCTAATATTGGGTTATCTTCCCGACTGTTCCAATAAAATGCTTCTAAATTTGTTGATGCAAGTTGCGCGATTTTCTCCACATTACGGGTTGTGCCAACTACCTTGTAGCCTTGTTCTACGAGTTGTTGACCCAAAGGTGTACCAAGCCATCCGAAGCCTACGATTGCGATTTTAGTCATTCGTTTCTTCTCCAACCAACACTAATTGATTCTTATAGTATTCATATAAAGCCATTTGGGAACGCACAGGATGACCGAGATCGTTGATATGGTGCTTATTTTTTAATTTTTTATCTATCACTCGGGACTTTTGATTGTCCGACCATTGTAGTCCAAAAATGGTTTGTAATTCATTTTGTAGTACGCGATCATAAATTGGAGCACCCACTTCGATACGTTTGTCTAAATTACGTTCCATCCAGTCAAAAGATGAAATATAATAAAGAGGATTTCCATTATTCTCAAAAATCATAAAGCGTGCATGTTCCAAGAAACGATCCACAACACTTATTGCCTCTATATTTTCACTCTGATTTTTAATTCCTGGCACCAAACAACAAACACCACGAACGTTTAATTTAATTTTAACGCCCGCATTACTTGCTTGATATAATTTATCAATCATTTTAATGTCAACCAAATTGTTGATTTTAATACAAATACCAGAAGGTAAACCTTTCTTTGCATTGTCAATTTCAGCTTGTATAAGACTTGTAAGTTTACGACGATTATTAAAAGGAGAAACCAAAAGATTGCGATATACCCCTCTTTCAATATTATTTTCCATAACACGGAAAACCTTTCTTACCTCTTGGCAAATAGCCACATTTCCGGTAAAATAGCCAACATCCGAATAAATTTTAGCAGTCTTTTCATGGAAGTTACCCGTACCAATAAATGCAATTATTTGTTCTTTCCCTTTAACTACACGTGTTATCTTCAAGAGTTTAGAGTGAACTTTTAATCCCTGCACTCCATAAATTACACGGGCACCTTGTTCTTTCATGCGCTCCGCCCAATACAAGTTGTTTTCCTCGTCGAAGCGCGCTTGAATCTCGAAAATCACCACAACTTCTTTACCATTATTTACAGCGTTTAATAACGCATTCATAATTTGAGAGTTATGTGCTACTCGGTATACATTTATTTTAATGGATTTTACGGTAGGATCAATCGCTGCTTCACGAATTGTATCTACTACATAATCAAACTTTTGATATGGAAAATGGAGTAGTACATCTTTTTCAGCAAACGTATTTAAATAACTCTTGGTATGAATCAAGTCTGGATGGTCTAAAGCTGGTAATTTCTCATAAATCAATTCTTTCTTCCCAAAATCTGGAAAACCAGCGAAATCTTTAAAATTATGGTATCTACCTCCTGGTATTGCATTCAATCCCGCTTTTAAATTCAATGCTTTCAGCAAATAATTTTTTAAATCAACAGGCATTTTAGCGTCGTAAACAAAACGTACAGGTTCTCCTTTTTTACGATTTTGCAAACTTGCCTCCATTTTTTCAATGAATGAAACCGATAAATCATCGTCAAGATTTAATTCTGCATCCCTCGTGAACTTAAATGTAAAAGCTTGCATTCCTTTTACATCAAAAATGGTGAAAATGGAATCTAAATGTAGCCGTATGATATCATCAATTAAAATAAAAAAAGATTTTTCTCCTTGTTGAATTTTATAAAAACGTTGATAGGTTGATGGTATTTGAATTAAAGCGTAAAATGGTTTCTTTGAATTTTCTTTTTCTAAGCGAACGGCTAAATAAATGTGAGTATCTCTTAATTTCGGGAATGGTAATCTAGGATTTAGAATGATTGGAACTATTTCGTGTTTTAATTCCGTGTGAAAATAATTGGATAATTCCTCGCGATGTTCAGCCGTAAGATTCTTTTCGGTCAGTTGATAGATATTCTTTTCCTTCAATTCTAGTAATAAACCTTGATAACAAGATTCAAACATTTTTTGTTGGTTTAATACCTCTTCTCGGATATCTTCCAGTAATTCAGCTGCAGTACCATTGTATCCTTGCACAGAATTTTTCTTAATCGAAATAATACGTTTAATATTTGCAACACGCACACGAAAGAACTCATCCATATTGTTCGAATAAATTCCTAAAAATCGCATACGTTCTACCAATGGAACGTTTGGATCAATCGCTTCCTGTAAAACTCTTTCGTTAAAGGATAACCAACTTAATTCCCGATTTACTAACTCCATACTTTATTTTATAATAAGGATAAACACAAAAATAAGCATTGATTATTATTTGAATGTTAAATCTACACGGGTTGTGATTTTTATATTCTCCACATTACCTTCCACCAAAGATATAGTAAATCCTGCTTCTTCCACTAACGAAGCATCGTCTGTTATTCCTATATGAAAAGGGAGTTTGTATGCTGTTTCTAATAGACTTCTTTCAAATACTTGTGGTGTTTGCACACTACGAAAATTACTGCGAACAACTGCTTTGGAGGTTCCGTCAGGTAATATTTGACGCAAAGACTCTGTAACTTCAAGTACTGGAATTCCAGAACCAGTATTTCTGGCAGAGGCAAAACAACGTTGTATTGTTTCCTGAGAAACATTGGGTCTCACACCATCATGTACCGCTACAAATTTTCCTGTCGCGTGTTGTAATGCTAATTGAATGGAATGATAGCGCTCCTTTCCACCTGAAATTAAGGTGTGTGGAACCGTAAATTGATGTTTATCACACAGTTCTTTCCAATAAGATTTCCAGTCTTCAGGAAGTGTAACTAACAATTGTGCGTGAGTATCAAACGTATAAAAGCAAGCAATGGTTTGCATTAATATTGGCGTATCTCCTAACAACATAAATTGCTTTGGAATGTCCCCACCCATTCTTTTACCAATACCGCCAGCAGTTATAATGATTGTGTTTTCGTGCATAGAGAAAAAAAAAGGTTGTCTAAAAGACAACCTAAAATTATGTTTTTAAAAATTATTTAATCTGATTTGGATTATTTTCAGCCTCTTGGTTGAATTTACGTTGGTAATTTAACCAATAGAATAAACCAACAAAACCTAGAATTATGCAGGAGTAATTGAATACATTACCAACTATATCATAAAATCCAAAAATGAACTGAAAAAAATTTGCGATTCCGTACCAAAGTGCATTCATAGTTTCTAATTTTTATGTGACAAATTAAGCAATTACTTTTCAAATTATCAACAATTGACTCTTTTATTTTGTGTATACAGTAAAATTAAGATCTATATATTACCAAATTCTAGTTGTTTCTGGCATAGAAAATTCTAATATAAATCTTATCTTCGCGACAATGACGCGCATTTTTTTAGGGAATCAAATTTATGTACTCTTATTACTGCCCTTTTTAATAGGAGGTTATGTTGCGCTCAATGAATTTACAGGTTTCTTCGAAATTTTACCCGAAATTAACCTCGGTCTTTGGGGTAGTTATTTTATCGAAAACCATTTTTGGATTAACTACTTGAGTCTTGGATTAATTCTACTCAATGCCATATTAGCTAACTTTTTATTCAATTCCAATGAATTTTATGAACGAAACAGCTATATAATCGCTTTACTTTATATTCTGTTTATGAGTTATTTTCACGCTTTCTATCAAATAGATGGAGTGTTAATTTCACACACACTGCTAATTTTTTGTTTATTTCTTTTCTTTCGATTACAAAACAATTCCGATGGTCGTAAAATTGCTTTTAACGGTTCTTTTTTACTTGGAATTGCTGCGACATTTAATCCTACTTTCTTGGTTTTCTTTCCTGTAATTTGGTTTATGATTACACGAATTCGTCCATTTGTATTTAGAGAAATAATACTTGCTTCCATTGGATTTTTGTTACCTGTCGGGTACGCTTTAGGATTTATTTTTTATTTTTTCAATGATTTACATTGGAATTGGTACAAACTATCCGAAAAAATATTACAAAAAACATCAATTATAGGTTCTGCATCTACCATATTAATATTTATTGGATTATTAAGTTTATTAACATTGAATTACAAAACTTCAAAAAGTTCACTTAGATTCAAAAAATTACTTGCTATACTAAAACTAGTTTTATTTGTGGGAGTAATCGTTGGTATGTATCAATATTTCCATGATCGAAATTTTGAATGGGTAAGTGTAGCAATTATACCCCTCTGTTTTTTCTATCCATTTGCCTTCTTTAATAAATCGTCGTTACTATTAGCAAAAATATTATTTTACACATTGTTCATATTTTCACTTGCTAAATTTTTCATTAAATAATTAACGTGCACGTGAAATGACTACTTTTGTAAGGTAAAATTGCCAAATGGCAAAAAAGGTATAAAAAAATAAAACGAAGCAAATGAAATTTGGAGTTGTTACTTTCCCTGGGTCGAACTGCGATGAGGATATGGTATATGTATTGGAAACAATGTTAAACCAAAAAGTTGAACGCTTATGGCATAAAGATTCTGACCTTAAAGGGGCGGATTTTATTGTACTTCCTGGAGGATTCTCTTATGGAGATTACTTACGTTCTGGTGCAATCGCTAAACTCTCTCCAATTATGGGTGAAGTTATTAAGCATGCAAATAAAGGTGGTTATGTATTGGGTGTATGTAATGGTTTCCAAATCTTGACTGAGTCAGGATTATTAGACGGTGCATTGTTACATAACGACACGCAAAAATTCATCTGTAAAAATGTATATTTAAAACCTGAGTTTACAACTTCTGCAATTACAAAAGATTTGGATGCAACTAAAACATACCAAATTCCAATTGCACATGGCGAAGGACGTTTCTATGCTTCAGATGATACAATCAAAAAGATTTACGATAACGAACAAGTGATTTTTAAATACGCTGGACAAGACGGTACCATTAATGAAGAATTCAACCCAAATGGTTCGATTGATAGCATTGCTGGAATTTGTAATGCTGGGAAAAATGTATTTGGTATGATGCCACACCCAGAAAGAGCTGCTGATGTAGTATTAAATAATTTAGACGGAAAATTGTTGTTCGAATCCTTATTGAATAACTGTAAATAATTATATAATGAGAGTTTTATTATTAGGATCTGGAGGTAGAGAACATGCAATTGCTTGGAAAATTGCACAAAGTTCGCAGTTAGACAAGTTGTTCATCGCTCCTGGAAATGCAGGAACACGAAATCATGGGACTAACGTGGCTATTCAACCTACAGATTTCGAATCAATTAAAACTTTTGTGTTAGAAAATGAAATTGCAACGGTTGTGGTAGGTCCAGAAGATCCTTTGGTAAAAGGAATTTATGATTTCTTCCAAGCGGATGCAACTATCAAACATGTCAATGTGATTGGGCCTTCTAAAGAAGCAGCACAATTGGAAGGAAGTAAAGATTTTGCAAAGAAATTTATGCAACGTCACAACATCCCAACCGCTAAATACGCAACATTTACAAAAGATACCTTAGAAGAAGGATATGCTTTTCTAGCTTCCATGAAACCTCCTTATGTATTAAAAGCAGATGGCTTAGCGGCAGGAAAAGGTGTTGTTATTCCAGATACGTTAGAGGAAGCAAAAGCTGAACTAAAATCCATGTTAGCAGATGCTAAATTTGGAGATGCAAGTTCGCGTGTTGTAATCGAACAATTCTTAAAAGGAATCGAATTATCTGTGTTTGTATTGACGGATGGAGAATCGTATAAAATTCTTCCGGAAGCAAAAGACTACAAACGCATTGGAGAAGGAGATACTGGTTTGAATACTGGTGGAATGGGAGCGGTTTCTCCGGTTGTATTTGCGGATAAAACATTCATGGATAAGATTGAAAATCAAATTATTATACCTACAATTAAAGGCTTAAAAGCAGAAAATTTAGTGTATAAAGGATTTGTGTTTTTCGGTTTGATATCTGTAAAAGGCGAGCCATATGTGATTGAATACAATTGTAGAATGGGAGATCCTGAAACAGAAGTAGTAATGCCGCGCATCAAATCGGATATATTAGATTTATTTGAAGGTATTGCAACAGGTACTCTTTCTGAACGTGATGTTCAGTTTGACGAACGTGCTGCTACTACTGTTATGATGGTTGCTGGTGGTTATCCAGAAGAATATCAAAAAGGGAAAACAATTCATGGGTTAAATTCCGTAAAAGATAGTATTGTATTCCATGCAGGAACAAGTTCAGATGGACCTGTAGTTCTCTCTTCTGGAGGAAGAGTACTTGCAGTTACTTCCTATGGTAAAACAATAGAAGGCGCTTTAAATAGATCTTACTCATCCATTGAAGGGATTGAATTTGAAGGCGCAAACTACCGGAAAGATATCGGTAGAGATTTAATCAATTATACCAAGTAATTGTAAATGGACCCCCACCTCATAATTCTATTTACACTTTTTATTTCTGCGTTTAGTTCTGGTGTAGAAATTGCATTTGTATCTTCTAGTAGACTACGTATAGAATTAGATAAAAATAAAGGTTCCTTTACTGGGAAAATATTAGGATTTTTCTACCGAAATGAAGGCCATTTCTTAGCGGCGCTGCTACTAGGAAATAATATTGCACTTGTTCTTTTTGGAATACAAGCAGCCGAGATTTTAAATCCTATAATAGCATCTTGGGGTGTGACTGAACAAGTATTACAACTCTTGATTCAAACTGTAATTTCAACCATATTGGTATTGATAATCGCGGAATTCCTTCCAAAAGCAATTTGTCAGTTAAATCCAAATGCTTTTATGAAGTCCTTTGCAGTTCCTGCATACCTTTTTTACTGGATCTTATATCTTCCTACATCTATTATCATGTTTATAAGTTTGCGTTTCTTAAAACTCATGAAAGTGGAAATATCAAGTACTGAAAAAGTGTTTTCGAAAGTTGATTTAGAGCACTATGTACAAGACATGAACGAACGTATCAAAGAAGAAGAAGACTTTGGAAATGAAATGCAAATTCTACAAAATGCATTAGATTTCTCTAAAATTAAAGCGCGTGATTGTATGGTTCCACGACCAGAAATTATTGCTATTGAGGTAAACGAACCGATTACTGATTTACACGCATTATTTATAAAAACAGGAATTTCAAAAGTGGTTGTTTTCCGGGATTCTATCGATAACATCATTGGTTATGCGCACTCGTTTGAATTGTTCAACAAACCAGATTCTATCGCTAAAATATTAAGACCCATTTTATTCGTTCCTGAATCTATTCCTGGAAAAGAATTATTAGAAATGTTTACAAGCAAATCTGTAAGTATCGCCATTGTGGTAGATGAATACGGAGGTACAGCTGGTGTTATCACTATTGAAGACGTCATTGAAGAAATCTTTGGAGATATTGAAGACGAGCACGACAAAGAAGATTGGTTGGAAGAAAAAATTTCAGATTCCGAATACCGTTTCTCTGCCCGTGCGGAAATTGATTATCTCAACGAAAATTATAAATTAGGACTCATAGAATCCGAAGAATACGAAACCCTTGGAGGATTGATTATCCACGAATTAGAGTCTATCCCAGAAGCAGGACAAGAAATCAAAACCGACAAATTACGTTTGGTAATTGAGGAGGTTTCTGACCGAAGAATTGAAGTCGTGAGACTCTTTGTTGGGGAGTAATCTTGGTTTCCCTCTTGGAGGATAGTCCCGAAAGCTTTCGGGAAAGGGAGGTGATACTTATTTTCTATTAAATAATTCATATTTGTTACGAATAACCCCGCTAATCGTAACATTTTTGTTACGATTAATTTTAGCTTCTATCTCCCTCTAATTTCTCCAAGTTTGGAAGCATAAAAAATTCTTTCCACAATCCTACTATTTTATCAAAACAAAGCATTAAAATCTCCTTTTTTTGCCTTAATTTTGTACCCTATTTTACACGTCCAAAATGAGTACAACTAAAACTATCAAAAGCGCATTAATTTCGGTATATGATAAGACTGGTTTAGAGCCAATTATCAATCGTTTAAACGAACTAGGAGTAACTATTTATTCTACTGGTGGAACACAAGCTTTCGTGGAAAGTTTAGGCGTAGCAGTGGAACGTGTAGAAGACCTGACTTCTTACCCTTCAATTTTGGGTGGTCGTGTAAAAACATTACATCCAAAAGTATTTGGAGGAATTTTAAATAGAAGAAATCATTCCGACGACCAAGGACAAATTGCAGAATTTGAAATTCCTGAAATTGATTTGGTGATTGTTGACCTATACCCTTTCGAAGCTACTGTTGCTTCTGGTGCAAGTCATGAAGACATCATCGAAAAAATTGACATCGGTGGAATTTCTTTGATTCGTGCTGCAGCCAAGAATTATCAAGATGTTGTAATTATTCCTTCGCAAGAGCAATATGAAGATTTCTTAACTGTATTAAATTCAAATGCAGCAGGAGCCTCTACCTTAGAAGAACGTAAAAAATTCGCGCGTGATGCCTTCCATGTGTCCTCGCATTATGACACACAAATTTTCCATTATTTCAATCAAGGAGAGAAAGTAACCTTCAACGAAAGTGTGAAAACGAACCAAGTATTGCGTTATGGAGAAAATCCACACCAAAAAGGAATTTTTCACGGAAATTTAGAAGATATTTTTACGAAATTACACGGAAAAGAGTTATCTTACAATAACTTATTAGATGTGGATGCAGCTGTTTTGTTATTGAATGAATTCAAGGCAGACGGACCAACCTTTGCGATATTGAAACATAATAATGCGTGTGGGGTTGCGACTAGAAATACAATCAAAGAGGCATACGAAGTTGCTTTAGCAGCAGACCCTGTTTCTGCGTTTGGCGGAATTTTAATTTCTAACACAGAATTAGATTTAGAAACTGCAACGTTAATCAACGAACTTTTTTGTGAAGTAGTAATTGCGCCTGGTTTTCAAGCAGAAGCATTAGAAATATTGAAATCCAAAAAAAATCGCGTAATTCTTCAACAAAAATTTGTACAACTACCAACAAAACAGTTTCGTACAATTTTAAATGGGGTACTAGAACAAGACAAAGACTTATTGACCGAAACAATTGCGGATTTTAGAACGGTAACAAAAGTTGCTCCAACTGCGCAAGAAATGGAAGATATGGTTTTTGCAAACAAATTAGTAAAACATACAAAATCAAATACAATCATTCTTGCTAAAAACAATCAATTATTAGCAAGTGGTACAGGTCAAACATCTCGTGTAGATGCATTGGTACAAGCAATTACCAAAGCAAAAGCATTCAACTTTGACTTAAAAGGTGCTGTAATGGCATCGGATGCGTTTTTTCCTTTCCCTGACTGTGTAGAGATTGCACATAACGAAGGAATAAGTGCAGTGGTACAACCGGGAGGTTCTATCAAAGATGATTTATCCGTAAACTACTGCGATACAAATGGTATGGCAATGGTTATGACTGGAAATAGACACTTTAAACATTAAAATTAGTTTGTAGTAAGTGAAACAAAATTTGTGATTTTGCGATATAACAGCATTAAAAAAGTCTTCTGTTAATAGAAGCATATACAAAAATGGGATTATTTAGTTTTTTAACTCAAGAAATAGCAATCGACTTAGGAACTGCTAACACATTGATTATCATGAATGATAAAGTGGTAGTGGATGAGCCTTCTATTGTCGCTAAAGACATTCAATCTGGAAATATTGTTGCGATTGGTAAACGTGCACAACAAATGCATGGAAAAACGCACAAATTAATTGAAACTGTTCGTCCATTAAAAGATGGTGTAATCGCAGATTTCCAAAGCGCGGAAGCAATGATTCGTGGAATGATCAAAATGATCAATATTGGTAAAAGTTTCTTTACACCAACATTACGTATGGTGGTTTGTATTCCTTCTGGTATTACGGAAGTAGAAAAACGAGCTGTACGTGACTCTTGTGAACACGCAGGTGCGAAAGAAGTTTACTTAATTCACGAGCCAATGGCTGCTGCAATTGGTATTGGTATCGATGTGGAAGAACCTATGGGAAATATGATCATCGATATAGGTGGCGGTACTTCTGAAATTGCCGTAATAGCATTAGGTGGTATCGTTTGTGATAAATCCATCCGCGTAGCTGGTGATGATTTCACGCAAGATATTGAAGAATATATGCGTCGTCAACATAACATCCTAATAGGTGAGCGTACAGCAGAATTATTAAAAATCGAAGTGGGTGCGGCAATTCCAGAATTGGAAAATCCTCCAGCAGACTTTGCTGTTCGCGGTCGTGATCTAATGACAGGTATTCCAAAAGAAATTATTGTTTCCTATACAGAAGTAGCGCACGCATTAGATAAGACAATTTCTAAAATTGAAGAAGCGATTTTAAGTGCTTTGGAGATGACCCCACCAGAACTTTCTGCGGATATCTACAAAACAGGGATTTATTTAGCAGGTGGTGGATCCATGCTTCGTGGCTTGGACAAACGAATTTCTCAAAAAACAAAACTTCCTGTGCACATTGCAGAGGATCCATTGAGAGCCGTAGCACGTGGAACAAGTATCGCCTTAAAAAATATTGATAGATTCCAATTCTTAATTAAAGATTAATGAAAAGTCCCGCAAGGGACTTTATGTTTTTGCTATACTATGCGTAACCTTATCGCGTTTTTTAGACGTTTTCGTATCTTCCTTTTTTTCGCATTCTTACAAGGGATAGCTTTAACCACGTATTTTAATTATTTAGCATATCCACGTTCACAATACCTTACAACCGCATCCACAGTTTCTGGTAAAATGTTGGAGTATCACAATGATATTACGAAACATTTTCAACTAGCATATAACAACCGTAAATTGCAATATGAAAATACATTGTTACGTAAACGCTTAGCAACTAGTTTTATTCGTATTGATCAAAACTCTGTGCTTATAAATGATACACTAAACAATCAGCAATATGAATATATTCCTGCAGTAGTTGTTAATTCTACTATCAATAAAAGGAATAATTATTTCACGCTAAATAGTGGATGGCGAAAGGGAATCAAGCGTGGAATGGGTGTTTTTTCACCAAATGGCATTGTAGGAATTATACATAATGTCAGCGAACATTATTCGGTTGTGAAATCTGTATTAACAGAGGATATCAATATCGATGTAATGGTTGAATCTACTGGAATTCCAGGTCTATTAAAATGGAATGGTATAAATGCAAAAATAGGTTCCATAGCGAGTATATCCAATGACTTACCCGTAAAAAAATGGGCAAAAGTAGTTACAAGAGGAGGGTCAGGGATTTTTCCAAGAGGTATTTCAGTAGGAAAAATAAAAGACTTTAAAATGGTAGAAGGAAAACCATTGTGGGATGTCTCCATTTATTATTCTGAAGATTACCGTAAAATTCAAAATGTGTATGTAGTAAAAAACTTACTATTGAATGAGCAACACAAAATAGAATCAACAATCCCTAAAGATATTGAAGAACAAGAAGACAATCAATGATAGAAATAATAAAACATAGTATCCGATTTGTGTTGTTCTTAATAGCACAAGCTTTTATTTTTAATCAATTGGAAATAGGATTAGGTATTCAATTAATGGTATACCCATTATATATTTTCTTATTACCATTAGAAATAAATGTTTTTCTACTAATGTTACTTTCATTTGGATTAGGCTTTGGGATTGATTTATTTTCAAATACCTATGGTCTACATGCATCTTCAGCACTTGTAATTGCATATGGAAGGCCGTATCTTATTAAATTATTTGAACCTAGAGATGGTTTTGATCCAGGAATTGAGTTAACAATTTATTCCATGGGTTATGCTTGGTTTAGCTATGTGTTTGGCGCATTTTTACTAGCACACACTATGTGGTTTTTCCTTATTGAACAATTCAAATGGAGTGAATTTTGGTATGTAGTATTAAAAACGGCATTAGGTGTCCCACTTTCTTTGATTCTTTGTGTATTACTTCAATTTTTATTCTTCAAAAAGCCTGTTAAACGATGAATACGGACGCACGGAGATATGTAATCATTGTATTTTTTCTATTAGTTGGTTCTATTTATACAATCCGTTTGTTTTATATGCAAGTGATTGATGATAGTTGGACACTAAGAGCGCAAGAAATTGCTGAAAAAAGACAACAAATAACACCACCTAGAGGAGTATTTTTTGACAGAAGAGGAAAAAAAATAGTAGCAAATAAAACTTACTTTAATCTCATGATGTGTGAGGCTAAAATGAAGGAAAAGTTTGATACGAATGCATTTGCTAAATTAATAGGATGGACTCCTATGAAAGTGAAAAGTCGCTTTTGGGAAATAAAATTAGGGGAAGGAAAATACAAAAATCCACATACAGGTAAAACAACATCCAATTACCAAAAAATTAGATCCTATCCATTTGTAAAAGAAATGTCGATGGAAGAAATGGCAAACATTGCTCCATATCTTCAAAATTTCCCTGGATTTTACGAAGAAATAACAAGTATGCGAAGTTACCCGTACGCAAATGCTGCAAATATTCTTGGTTATTTATCTGAAGTAAACGGAGAAGAAGTAAAAGAAGATCACTTTTATCGTGCAGGTGACAATATTGGTCGTGCAGGTCTAGAACGCTTTTATGAAAAAGAATTACGGGGTGTGAAAGGAATACACTATATCGTAACTTCTGCTTTAAATAATGCTATTGAACCTTATGCAAATGGTAAATATGATACAATTGCAAAACAGGGACCCGCACTTCATTTAGGTGTAGATATTGTCTTACAAGCATATGGTGAGAAACTAATGAAAAATAAACGTGGATGTATCGTTGCAATCGAACCAAGCTCTGGAGAAGTATTAGCCTTAGTATCTGCTCCAACATTTGACCCAAATTTATTTGTTGGAAAAAGAAGTATTTCAAAAAATTATTCGAAATTAATAACAGATCCATCAAAACCCCTATACCCACGACCATTATCTGCTGAATATCCACCAGGGTCAACATTTAAACTTATACAGGCACTAACTGCATTACAAGAAGGTGTTATTAAACCAAGTACTGGTTTCCCATGTACTAAAAGTATGGTAGGATGTCACAATCATCCACATGCACGTGACGTTGCCGAAGCTGTACAATATTCTTGTAATCCCTATTTTTATTACACCGTAAAGAAAATTATCCAACAAGGTAAGCGTAAAAAAGTGACGCAAGATGCACCGATTGGTTTAGCTAAATGGACCAAATACATGAAGAGTTTTGGTTTCGGTGTGAAATTAGAAACAGATATTACTGGAATTAGACCAGGATTAATTCCGGATCCAGCCTATTACGATAAATGGTATGGGCATAACGCATGGGCATTTAGTACGATACGCTCCAACTCCATTGGACAAGGAGAAGTAAAAGCTACTCCATTACAATTAGCAAACTTAGCAGCCATTTTAGCAAATAGAGGTTGGTTTATCACACCACATTTTGTTAAATCTATTGGAAGTCAAGGACCATTGCCTATATATCGCAAGAAACACTATACAATGATTCATCGGGAACATTTTGATCCGGTGATTGAAGGTATGCGTAAAGTAGTCAATGAAAAAGGTGGTACAGGATCCCAAGCAAGAATTAAGGATATTATCGTTTGTGGTAAAACGGGAACTGTACAAAATCCACAAGGAAAGGACCACTCCGTGTTTATTGCATTTGCACCAATGTATCAACCTAAAATCGCCATTGCGGTATTTATTGAAAATGCAGGTTTTGGAGGGACTTGGGCTGCTCCAATTGCCAACTTAATGATGGAAAAATATTTAAAGAAAAAAATTACCGATAAAGAAAAAGAAGAACATATTTTGGAATCGGATTTAGATTAAATAATAGAATTAAGACCTAAGAATTAAGACCTAAGACAAAATAATATATAGTCTAACGTCTGATGTCTGATGTCTAATATCTAGACAAATGAAAAGAGACGAATCACTTTTAGGAAATATTGATTGGGGGTTATTTACAGTATTCCTAGTAATGGTATTTATGGGTGTAGCGAATGTTTATTCTGCTGCCTTTAATCCTAAACACCCTGAATTATTTGATTTTTCTCAGAAATATGGTAAACAAATTATGTGGGTTGGAATCTCCCTATTTTTAGGACTCCTTGTATTCTTAATTGATGCTAGTATCTATCGAAAATTTGCAATACCTATCTATCTTTTTTGTCTAGTATTATTAGTAATCGTACTGTTTATGCCTAGTGTAAATGGTGCACACGCATGGCTAGGAATTGGATCGCTTGGTATTCAACCGGCAGAATTTGCAAAAATAGGAACTGCCATAGCACTAGCAAGTTATGTCAATAGTATCAATGTAAAACAACAAAATGTAAACACGGTTATCATTGCAAATATCATATTATTATTGCCAATGATTTTGATATTATTACAGCCAGATGCTGGTACTTTTGTGGTATTTACTGGGTTTTTGTTTGTAATGTATCGGGAAGGTATAACCTATGATCCTATTGTATTACATTTGGTAAACTTGATACCTGGTGTACGTTTCAAAAGTACGTGGGTAGGATCTCACTTTATTCCTATCTTTTTCGTAGTCGTGTTTTTATCAATCACAACGCTTTTAATGAGTAATAATACCATTCATTTCTTTTTAATTCCAGGAATTGATATTCCTGGGTTTTTTGGTGTAATTGGTGCTTTATTCTTTATGGGACTAGCAACGTATGTAATTCTGAGATTCTTTGCATCTAAACGCGAACGAAATCGAATTACCATGATTGTAATTATTGGTTTTTTTCTTTGTTCTTTAATTTCCTCCATTGTAAATTTTGGTTTTCAAGGCTTAAAAAAACACCAAAAAGACCGTATTGAACTATTCTTGGGTTTACGCGAAGATCCAGATGGGGAAGATTATAATCGTAACCGCGCAATGGCTGCAGTTGGGTCTGGAGGTTTTTTTGGAAAAGGCTATGGTAATGCGAGTGTAGCAAGTGTGGAATCGAATCACGTTCCGGAATCCGAAACAGATTTTATCTTTTGTCCTTTAGCAGAAGAATGGGGATTTTTCGGAAGTTTTACACTGATTTGTCTATTTATGTTCATGCTTTTCCGTATAGTACAAATTGCTGAACGACAAAAATCGCGTTTTAATCGCGTGTATGCCTACTGTGTTGCTATGATATTGTTTTATCACTTCGCTGTAAACATAGGAATGGATATCGGTTTTGCACCTGTAATAGGTATACCTTTACCTTTCTTTAGTTATGGAGGTTCTTCGATGATGTCCTTTAGCGTAATGATGTTTGTCTTGTTGAAACTAGACAGTCAACGGGGGGATGTGTTAGGGTAATTTTAATATTTATGAAGGGATATGGCCTGCCTTATCCCTACATAAATATTAATACAAATACTAAATTCAATTATTACAACGATTTCGTTCTACCGCCATCTACTGGAACGTTAATTCCATTAATATAACTTGCTGCTGGAGATGCTAAAAATGCAATCGCATTTGCCACTTCTTCTGGTTGAGCAATTCTACCCATTGGTGATTCTGCAGCCA
This sequence comes from Flavobacteriia bacterium, assembly GCA_947463445.1. Classification (GTDB taxonomy): domain Bacteria; phylum Bacteroidota; class Bacteroidia; order Flavobacteriales_D; family Crocinitomicaceae; genus CANHVK01. The sequence continues at coordinate 53,170 of CANHRS010000003.1, forward strand.
TTTCAGCAAAAATATCTTCTATCGTTTCATTCGTTTTTGCGGATTTTGCTTCCGCAATACCTTGCAAACGAATAGTATTTGTAGCACCTGGCAATACGTTGTTTACTGTAATATTAAATGGAGCTAACTCAGTAGCCAATGTTTTACTCCAACTTGCTACTGCTCCACGAATTGTGTTAGAAACACCTAAATTTGGTAATGGTTGTTTAACGCTTGTTGAAATTATGTTAATTATTCGACCATATCCATTCTCTTTCATAATCGGATATAAAGCCTGTACCAAAATATGATTACAAATTAAATGTTGTGTGAACGTATCATAAAACTCATCGATTGCTGCCTCACGAATTGGTCCGCCTTTTGGTCCGCCTGTGTTGTTCACTAAAATATGGCAACTTACTCCGGATGCAATGTGTTTTTCAACAGCAGCTTTCAATTCAGTAGGTTTAGTAAAATCAGCAGAAATGTAACTGTGTTTTTGTCCTACTGGAGAAGGTAATTCTGCTAAAGTAGCTTTTAATTTATCTTCATTTCGTGAAATTAATACAATAGTTGCTCCCAAAGAAGCCATTTCTAATGCACTAGCTTTTCCTATTCCTTGTGTACTTCCGCACACAAATGCAGTTTTATTTTCTAAATTTAAATTCATTTGTTTTGATTTTATTGGAACAAAGATACCAAATGAATATTGGAAAAGGGAAATCTAGGTTTGCTATCTATAAAAATTCATTTCATCCACATATTTTCTAACTTCCTCTGTCAATAAATAGTGAACTTCTTGCTTATTTTTAATTGCATGACGAATATACGTAGAAGAAATTTTCAGCATTGGCGCTTCATAGCAAAAATGGGCATTCGGGAAATCCTTTAATAAAGTAGAATGGTCATTCTGGAAATCATTTTGTTCCATTTCCTGAACAGTAAGTACCCGTGGATATATAAACATCGGATAATTGTTGCGGATTAGGTCATAGTTTTTCCACTTTGTAAATCCGCGTAAATTATCTTCTCCAAGTATTAATGCAAATGAATGTTTGGGGTGTTTTTCTTTTAGAAACGCTAAGGTATCTATCGTATAATTAGGCTTTGACATTTTAAATTCAATGTCACAAGCTTTGAGTTTATCGTTGGTTTCAATCGCGAGTTCTACCAAAGCCAAACGATGGTGATCTGCTAATAGAGTTGCTTTTTGCTTTAAGGGATTTTGCGGCGTAACAACCAACCAAACCTGATCTAATTCTGGTAAATTAGCAAAATAATTAGCGATCACTAAATGACCTACATGAATCGGATTAAACGTACCAAAAAATAATCCTACGCGCATTTTATCTGTTTAAAAAATTTGTGACAATTGTTTCTGCTTTCGTGCAGGCATTTTCTAAATTATCGTTTTCTAAAATCACATCAAATTTATATGCTAATGCTAATTCTTCTTCAGCACGCGCCATACGCATTTGTATTTTTTCTTCCGTTTCCGTACTTCTTGCGCGTAAACGTCGCTCTAACTCTCCAATAGAAGGTGCTTGCACAAAAATGGAAAGTGCTTGATCCCCCAACTTACTTTTTATATTTATTCCTCCCAAGACATCTACATCAAAGACAACTACTTTTCCCTCACTCCATAATTTTTCAACTACTTCGTGTAACGTTCCATAATAATTATTTGCATATACTTCTTCCCATTCCAAAAATGCATCCGCTTCGATTTTTTGCTTAAAGCCTTCCACGCCTAAAAAATGGTAATCATTACCATCCACTTCTCCTGGTCGAGGGTCTCTACTACATGCAGAAATGGAAAAAACTAAATTTGGAAAACGTTCCAATAAATAACGAACAATTGTAGTCTTCCCCGCACCTGATGGAGCTGAAAATAAGATACTTTTACCAGTAATTTTTGGTGTACTCATAATTTATAATGTATTCAATACTTGTTCTTTAATCTTCTCTAAAGCATCTTTCATATCTACTACTATTTTTTGTAATTCGACATGGTAACTTTTACTGCCTAAGGTATTTATTTCACGACCTAACTCTTGTGTAATAAATCCTAATTTTTTTCCTGCTGCAGGAAGTACCATTGTTTCCAAAAAATAATCTAAATGATTCGCTAAACGCATTTTTTCTTCGGAAACATCTAATTTTTCAATGTAGAAAATCAACTCTTGTTGAAAACGATTTTCATCAAAACCAACGACAGAACCTGCTTCTTCTAATCCTTTTCGCATCCGTTCTTTAATGATATCGATGCGCACAGATTCGTAGGAATCTACTTGTTTCAACAAACTTCTAATTTCTTCAATACGCTCTGTAAATTCTTTCTCTAAAGCTTGTCCTTCCTGACGACGAAACGTATTCAAATTCAAACATGCATCCGCAACAATGGTATGCACGAGAGCAAATTCCTCGTCACTAACAGTAGTATCTTTTGTTTGGGTGTAAATTTCAGGCATACGTAAAACCATGGCTAAATAATCCGAACTAGACTCTCCGATTAACGCATTTGTTTCTTTTAAATCTTTGTAATATTCCTGTGCGAGCACTTTGTTTATTTCCACCGATTTTGAAACACCAATACTTTCGATTTGAATGTTTAGTTCTACCTTTCCCCTATCTAAGGCATTGGTCACATATTGACGGATTTCTAATTCTTTTTCACGATATGGACTTGCAATACGGGTGTACAAATCCATACTTTTACTATTCAACGATCTAATCTCTACGCTGATTTTTTTATCTTCAAAGGAGCCGGAAGCTTTTCCATATCCTGTCATTGAATGTAACATATTTGCTCTATTTTTAAAGTAAAATTACCACAAAGAATAACTTTTTGAACGCATCGACAAAACTATTTTTTAGGATAGTTGTTTTTGACATGTTCGACTTCCTACATATTTCGTAATTTAGTGGCATAATCTTAATTTTTAATAGCCAGAAATGAAAGTTATAGATCACTTAAACGAAGCAAAATCAACCCTATTTTCATTTGAAATTTTACCTCCTTTAAAAGGAAAAAGTATTCAATCTATCTTTGATGGTATCGATCCTTTAATGGAATTCAAGCCAAAATATATTAACGTAACCTACCACCGCGAGGAATATATTTTTAAAGAACGTGATAATGGTCTACTTGAAAAAATAGCCATTCGTAAACGTCCAGGTACCGTAGGTATTTGTGCTGCTATTATGAATAAATACCAAGTGGATGCAGTTCCTCACTTAATTTGTGGAGGATTTAGTAAAGAAGAAACGGAGAATGCTTTAATTGATCTACAGTTTTTAGGCATCGATAATGTACTTGCTTTACGTGGTGATTCCATCAAAACAGAAAGCGCATTTAGACCTCATCCAGAAGGCCACTCATACGCCGTTGATTTGATCAAACAGGTAGTAGAAATGAATTCTGGAAAATATATCACCGAAGATTTCCAATTAGAACCAACTAACTATTGTATTGGTACTGCTGGATATCCAGAAAAGCATTTTGAAGCAATGAACTTAAGTACAGACTTACAGTATTTAAAAGCAAAAGTAGATGCAGGTGCTGAATATATCGTCACACAAATGTTTTTTGACAACCAAAAATTCTTTGACTTTGTAGATGCTTGTCGTGCGATTGGTATTACAATTCCTATTATTCCTGGAATTAAACCGATAAAAACATTAAATCATACTACTTTCCTTCCTAAATTATTTCATATTGACTATCCAGAAGCATTGGCGAAAGAATTGTTAAAATGTAAAAATAACGAAGCGGTGAAGCATTTGGGTATTGAATGGGGAATCCAACAATCGAAAGAATTAAAGGCACAAAATGTACCTGGTATTCACTATTATACCATGTCTAATTCAGATGAAGTGAAAGCAATTGCTTCTCAAGTTTTTTAATTTTTATTATGCGTAACTATTTCCTATTGTGCTTATTAATTTTTGTTGGTAGCATTTCTTTTTCTCAAAACAAGCACATACAGCTTACCAATGGATTAATTGTAGCTCAATTAGATAGACCAGAAGAAAAGTTTACTTTAGAAATAAATTTAGCAGAATTATTTGCGAATGAGGGTGTTCAAGTTATTCCATCTTTAAACATTCTAAAACAAGGTGAAATCGCTTCCGTGTTAGCTTCTGACTCAATTAATCTATTATTACAATCTAAAAATGTAGATACATACATTTTAGTTTCTATCCGTGGATTTGATAAAAACTTTAAACCATCCACTCATTTTGAAAGTTTAGCAAACGAGTTAGCATCAAGCCACCTTTTCCCATTATTTCGCGACGAAATTATGTCTATTACTTTTGAATTCACATTTTACCGAAACGGACAAGTAATTGCCAATGAATTGCTTCGTTTAAAAAATGTAGATTCCAAAGATAAGGTCATGAAAAAATTGCGCAAGAAATTACCGAAGTTGATTTCCAATTGGAAGGTGTAATTTTAATACTGTAGGGATATGGCATGCTATATCCCTACAGTATTAAAATCTATATACCCGCTAAATTCAATCTCAATTTCAATCCAGCACTTGTATTAGAAGTAGGATAAGAGGTTGCTACTTTCGGTCTATTGATTACCTGATCATAATACATCATCAATGTTAAATTAGGTCCTAGATTATAATCCATAGAAGACTTAATGGATATAACCATTTGACCTGCTGTAGCCTGATTTGTATTTTCTACAATCTTACGGATAACTGTGAAATTATCTCTAAACGAAAAGTCGAAACGTATATTTAAATCGTTTTCAGGTATTTTACCTTGAATTTTAAATGGGAACTTTACTTTCGAGAATTTTACTCCAGAACCAAAAACCCATTCTTTAGACAGAATTTCGGTTACTTGTTGATTGCTTAAAGCTAAAGATGCATTACGATCCTTTTTATATTCTACTTTCGTTATCAAACCTTGGCCTAAGAAATTCCAAGTAGCATCAAAACCAAATAATGGAGAAAAACGTTCAGTCAACGCAACATTTTGAATTTGGCGTTCTGAAATAAAATTCGTGTTTAAATCCAACGTGGAAGGATTACCAGACGCATCTAGCTCCGCTTTTAGGTTGGTTTGTATTCCAGAAATACTAACGCTAGAGGCATATGCGTGACGTAAAGTAATATTTTTAGTGCGTTTCTTAAAAAATTCCATTTTAGAAAACCCATTATAATTTATTGACCAATTAGGTAAAGGTAGTGCTGCTAATGGATTTATATTTCTAGTTGACATCTTGTTATTCGTATAAGAAGTCAAGAATGACCCAACTAAAACTTCTTGTTGCGTAGAACCATACCCTTTCGCATAACCATTTGTAACGACACTTGAATTTGGATTTTTATTTCCTAATAACTGACTAACCTGCTCCCTATTATTACGCAATGCAGTAAAAGAAGAAGATTGATAATTATCCTCCGTTTTTATAAATGAAGACCGTAAAGCAATTGTAGAATATGTCAAGGTACCAGTTTCTACCAAACTTTGATTCTGATAGCTTTGTGTAGAATCATTCCAACGAAAGAAATCACTAGAATTCATAGAATAATTTCGATTAAAATTGAATTCAATAGACACATCTTTCAAAGGCTCAACTGTCATTCTTCCTGAGATATTTTGCGAATGCGTGAGCGTATGTTGTTTATTTAAGGCTTGATTTTTTACTAACCAACCATTATCCGCAGCAGTTCGAGCAAAATCATAGGCTGTTTTTTTACCATATATATCATAGGTTTGTTGACCAAACAAGAAACCTGTCAGTGCGCTTGGAGGAGTAGCAGGCATTCCTAAATAGCGTGTCTCTAAATTATATCCTGGTAGCAATGTACCATCATTTAAGGCGTAAGTTCCAGAAATAGATCGTACACTCATCACCGCACGACCAATAGTAGCAACAACTGTATTTACGGGTTCTTTAGCACGCTTTTCCCGCTTAGCCTCTCTTTTTTCCTGTCTAACTAATTTCCGACGGATACGATCTTCTTTCCTTTTTTCCTTTCTAGTTAATTGATTATATGGTTTACCAAAAGATGTGACATTTGGATCAAATTTTGTTGGTTTTTTAGGCAATACATCTTGCTTAGACGATAATTGTGGGCGCGTATTCGTTTTACCACTTTCTATAATTTTCTTAAGATATGGTACTTTAGAATAAAAATTTGTCAAGTTTAAAGTAGAAGTTAAATTTACCACACGGCTATTTTGCACCGTATTTCCAAATTGACTTTGACCTAAAGGAGCACGCTGCCAATTAAAAGTACCGCTGTACTTTGTCGATGCGGTCACAAAATCTAATAAAGGAATTTTATCAAATGGTAGATTATAACTAAATGCATAATCATGGGTATAATCCATTGTTTTTCCTAATGTATTCAACTGACGCTTTATCGTATCTAGAAAAATTTTATATCCTTCAGGATCCGCTTTTTTATCTACACGACCATTCGATTCATCAAAAATAGCGCGATCAGATGCGTTAAAGGTAAACTTTAGATTTTTTGTGATATCATACCCTAAACTATACGAACGGTTCCACGTAAATGATTTAACATAAACAGGCGTAAACTCATACGTAGGTGCTAAGTTATTACGTACTTTGCGTTCATTATAATTTCGTAAAACATCATTATTCATCGAAATTGTTTTTGGTGTCAAGTATAAATTAGCATCTTTTAGGATATTCCACCATTTGGATTTCTGCATGAATTTTACCTTTTTAAATGGCTCGATAGGTTTTGCAGTAAAACTATAACTATACGTCAATGCACTTTTCCAACTTCTTGTTCGATCATAATCTATATTAAAATCCCGTTTGTATGTTTCATTATATCCATAAGTAGTAGAAAAATTGGATATATTCCAAAAATGAGGTTTCGCATCAGGATTAGCCTCTTTACGAACATTGGTGAAATTATACGATCTTCTTTCTGTAAAATCCTGCCCAGATTTAGCACGTTCATTTTTTTCTACTAGAGGATAATCATTCAATTTGATATCTGGATTAAAAGGATCATATTCAGGATTAATTATACCTAAATTATACCCATAAAAAAACGGTAAAGAAATTTTTAGCTTACTGCCTAAAAATTGACCCAATTGCATGGTAGTATTAAAATCAAAACCTATTTGTTCGTTCCTTTGTCTCTCTTGAACTCGACTTTCTATAGACCCCCAATTTAGGCCAGAATAATTTCCAGAAACAGATACGTTTGCAAAATCAGCTGCTTGAACTTGCATTCTACCTACAGCAGCTGAACCTCCATTACTCTGGAAGTCGGTTAAGCGTAACTCATTTATCCAAATATTACCACATTTAGACAAACCATCATCGTTCCATAATTTATTATTCTCTATTGCTGGATTTCGAACTCCAATCATTATTGTTTTAATGCCTTGTAAATTGGGACTCCCTTTTACCTTAAGATAACGCTTAGGGTTAGCTGGATCTACCATCACATATTCAGTTGTATTAGTAGTAGTTGAATTAGGATTTTCTGTTACGCTATTTCGTTTTTTCTTAACTAGTAGTAAATTGTCAAAATCAATTTCCAAATTATTAACATCTGGCCAAATTTCATCCGGTGTAGATACTGGAGAACCCTTCAATGCTGTCTCATTCCAATCAGTCGTTGCCAATGGCATTTCATACTCATAATAATTATCGGTAAAATCAGAGCCTAAACGCACAAATAAAGTAAGATCATTCGATTTTAACGGACTAGATTTAGTTATTTCTTCCGCATGCACAAACATTTTTAATTTCTTGTAGGTACGCACATCAAATTGGACATTTTTATATGCAGCTCTAGCGGAACCATCTTTTAAATTACATACCTCAAAAGAAAGAGATTGTTCATTCATTTGACGTTGTTGTACTTGGGAAGGATCAATCTCACGTAATATTCCTGGAGGTAAGACATAATTTACAGGAGTTCTAGCTGCATTTTCTTCGAAGTTTACTGCAGAAATATTAAATGTTGTCAAATTAGGATCTGTTTGAAATGTTTCACCTGGTAAATTTAAATCGCCTAAATATTTTCTCCATTCCCCACGAATAAATTCTAATCGTGCAAATCGAACAACCACTTCTTCATTAAAATCTTTCAAAAACATACGCATAAAACGTATGGAACGGAAATCAGAAATACCATTGATAATTTTTTGTGGTTCACGAACAGGTACCTTAAATTGTATCCATTTTTCCACCTTATTACCTACTGGTACATCTACAATATTGGTAATGTAATTTTTACCAACTTCTAAATCTTTGGAACGTAAACTCACTTTATATTGATAATAACTCTCGGATTCTGATAGGTTATTGTCTTGATTTAAATCCTCTACATCTGGCAAATTAGTAGCTTGGGTAGTATAACCAGCAGCATTTATTTTGGCTGACATTTCCAACGAAGGTGAATTTCCTTGGTGTCTATTAAAACGTTTATAACGCGTTAATATATCTGCCTTTTCACTATCATACCCATCACTTCTATAATACGTATAATCATCATTTGATGGATCTGATAATATCTTGTCTTTCACTTCAGGTGCTAAAATTGGATTATTTTGAACCCATTTTACATAGGATGCATAATTCGTTTTTTCAGCATCGTTATTCCAACCATCTAACCCAATATCTTGATACTCCAAACTTGTTGGATTTGGATCAAATGCATTAATAACCACATTTTGTGTGGAAACACGCGCCCACTGCGTAATATCTATATTATCTGTTGTAGTAGTTGTGGCTGTAGGTAATCCATTTTCAAACGCTTTTCGAGAATCTGGTAATACATCTTCGGAAATATTTCCTAAATTAAAATATAAATCTCCCCCCGAATGTAGAGAATTAGGATCTGCTTTTTCAGCATCTTCATTAAATGGATTTAAAATCCAAAATTGGATAAATTCAATGTTTGATAACTCAAAATCATTAGTACTTAAAGAGCGCATAATTCCCCCCCATTTGGATGCAGGATTTTGAAATTTTCCTAGTTTATCCAACATAGAGGTTGTATCATAATTATACATACCGCGTTCTTTCGGATAATAAGCTAAATCTAATACTGGAATATTTTGGAAAGTACCCGTTTGTTGTTGTAAGTTCGGAAACAACTCTTTCTGATACACAACACGCATCCTACTATCTGATAACATTTGTGGATTATCAATTATGTGTTTAGGAGTTGTGTTACCTGCTTGATAAAACATCGGATCAATTAAATACCAAGCAATATTTGCACGTTTAAAACCAGCACTTAAATCTTTATTTTCGGCTTCTGGGAATAAATCAGGTTGATTCTGTGGTATAGAAGCCAATTTCCAAGCTGTTTGTGTACGTAAATCAATCGTACTTTGACTCCCTTCAAAATCATCCACATAGGAAATACCTGTTGCAGAAATTGCTTTTGGTGTACCTGGAATTAAATGTGCCACTTCTCCAGTAAAGGAGATAGAAGATTTAGCTCTGGTAGATAATAATGGCAATAAATCTACAGCTTTTGTTAGAAATGGTAGATCGTGTTTAAATGCAATATCAAAACCAATCATATTATTTTTAAATGGTTCAGAACCAATATCTACTTTTTGCGTTATTGGACGTTCTGTCATACGCATCCAGGTTGCTCCAATATTAAAATCTTTATTAAAACGATAATTTAAATGGGTCCCGAGCATGGATCGCGCCTGAAAGCCAAACACAGAATTACTTTCAACGGAAACTTTTATAGGTGTATTTGACTCTAATACCCCTGTATTTAGAATTTTAACACGACCTAAATTATAATCAACAGTATAATCAGTACCTTCTACTAATTTTATTCCACCCGCAGTTACCGAAACTGCTCCTTGTGGAACATTTAAAGCGTTTAACGGAATGTCTGAACTAACGGATGACTGATATTGACCTTTAAAAATAAACCTATTTTTTGCTGGAATTTGTTGAGCAGCAGTTTTAGTAGAATCATATAATTCAGTAAACGCAATTTTATCAACTGTAGTAATTGGAATACCTTTTGCAAGCATTTTTTGACGCAAGGTTTGACCAAAAGGTTCAATCGTAGTGAAATATACACGTCCATTTTTTGGATTTATAGTTCCGCCATTATCTGCCTTATTCCCATTGAAATTTACAGGTGAAAAATCAAATAAACCATCCGAAAAAGGTTGATTATTGACATTCATTTTATCCATTCCCAATAAAGAAACCAACTGTTCTTTATCTAAACCATCATACGGGAAAAAATTTACAGGTAAACTTGTTGCCGGATTGTTATATAATACATCCAAACGAAATCCATTTCTATCCAAAGAATAAGCACCTATCGAATAGACGTTTTTCATCATCAAATCCCAAATTTTATTCTTAGGATTAGTCAAGGTTGGCTTCAATAATTTTAAGAAAAGTGCACTTTTACCATCTACTCCATCCGTAGAAAATTGTCCTACTTGATAGGTTTTTCCTTGATAGGTATATTCATATGCAACCGCTAATACCTCATCATTAATAATTGGTTGGTTAAGCGAAATATATCCTAATAATGCATTGTACGAATATTCCTGATCTGTTAGTTTTCGTGCGTTTTCAACCTTCTCATATTCTACAGTCTGCTTAAATGGACCAGGTGCAGTTACTACATTAGATAAAGTCGTAACAGCATTTGAAAACCCTTTAATTTGATCTTGCATCAACAACCATGAGTATAAATCATTGGAATTATTATCTGGAAATATAGAAGAAGAAAAGTTCGTTGGACCAGGATTTGTACCTTGCACATTTTGTGGTAAGGCCTCCCCTAAATCGGTAAATGCAACAATGTTACGTGTATTTAACGTACTATTTACGCGATTCGTTAACCACACTTCCATTCGTGTGATATTGATTTGAGAATTTACAATAGGTAATTGCGCCATTGCAGTATCATAGGCATTTCGAAAGTAATGCCCAATAAAATAGTGGCGATTTGCTTCGTAATTATCTGCCGACAATTCAAAATTTTGAACTTGCGCCTTTCCAGCAACATTTATTTCTGTTTTCTTACCTTTGGAAGAAGCTATTACATTATCAATAGTTAATTTTCCAAATTTCCATTGTGTTTTTACACCAAATAACGTTTGTGAACCTTGAATTAAGGAAGTGGTTAAAGGCAATGAAACATTCCCTAATTCAATTTTCTGCAAAATTTGATCTTCATCTCCAGTATATCCTAACTTGGTAACATTCTCGAAATCAAAAGAAGCTTGACTATTATAACTCGTACTTAATTTTAATTTAGTTCCTATTTGACCAACTAAATTTATTTGCATATTTTGCTGAAAATCAAAACGCGTCAAACGCCTTTGCGCCACTGGTAAAATTGGATTATCCAGACGCGAATGATTTAATCCCATCGATACTTCAACCGACCCCTGTGGCTTTATACTAATTTCATCGGAACCAAAAAAGTTAGCAAATCCTTTTCCTCCAACTTTAATTGGTGGAACTAAGGGTTGACCAGATTCAGTTTGTGCATCAATTTTATCTTTAAAATTATTTGCTAAAGATTTTTTACGCTCATACTCTAAGTACTCTTTCAATGTCATCATTGAAGGATTACGATAATTTATAGGTGTACCATCTCCTAAAGTTTCCTTAAAAACATACTTACGTAAAATTGGATCATAAACGATCGTTTGTTTTAACTTACTTGGATCCCCCAAATCAAATCGTTGTGGAGCAGTTTCTGATGGATCGTAGGTTTTCTTTATTGGAAAAGGTAATGGTTTGGTAACATCTTGAGCAAATAAACTGACATAAAACAAAGATAGCAAGGTAATAATAATCACCTTGCTACAATTTTGTTTATAGCACTTTATACGCTTACTCAATGTTTATAAAATTTTAAGTGCACCTTTAATGATTTGTTCTACTGACTCATCACCTTGGCTTACCTTTTCTATTGCTTTTTCAGCATTCTTTTTATCGAATCCTAAGGATACCAAAGCTGTTAACGCATCAAAACGATTTGTATTGTGTCCAGTGGTAGAAATTTGGGCAGAAAAACTCATTTTTACCATTTTATCCTTTAAATCAATAATAACTCGTTGTGCAGTCTTCACTCCGATACCCTTGATACTTTGGATTGTACGTACATCTTCCACTTGGATAGCATGTGCAATTTCTTCTGGAACTAACGAAGAAAGCATAATCATCGCCGTATTCGGTCCTATACCAGATACCGAAATCAAATGATTAAACATTTCACGTTCTTCCTTTGTGGCAAAACCATATAATAATTGCGCATCCTCACGCACAATAAATTGGGTATAGACTTTCACTGCTTCCTCCGAACCAATCGTAGAAAATGTATGTAACGAAATCTTCACTTCGTAACCCAAACCGTTACATTCAATAATTAGCGTTGTAGGATTTTTTTCTACTAATTTTCCGTTTATGTGCGCAATCATCTATTACTTGTTTTGAGCATCAACCACTGCCACCTTAACCATATTAACGATTTCACGCACAGAAGCACCCATTTGAACCACATGAACCGATTTTTTCAAACCAACTAAAATTGGACCAATCGCTTCTCCTTCAATCATTTCTTGCAATAATTTATATGCAATGTTGCCTGAAGATAAATTTGGGAAAATCAAGGTGTTAACTTGCTTATTAGCTAATGAAGAGAACGAAAACTTCTCATTCATCAAATCATTATTCAAGGCGAAATTTGCTTGCACTTCACCATCTACCACAAGGGAAGGGTATTTTTCATGGAGTATATCTACCGCTTGTGCCATTTTAATCGAATCTTTCCCTGGAGAAGATCCGAAGTTAGAATAACTTAACAAAGCAATTTTTGGAACCACTTTAAATTTACGAATTGTTTTCGCTACATTATTCGTAATCTCCGCAATTTCTTCTGCAGTAGGATCCATGGTAATTGTCGTATCTGCTAAAAACAATGGACCTCTTTTTGTCATCAAAATATACAAACCTGCGATTGTTTTTACATCTTTTTGCGTACCTATTGTTTGTAAAGCTGGTTTAACTACATCTTTATAGTTACGTGTAGCACCTGAAATCATGGCATCTGCATCCCCTCTTTCAACCATCATGGCACCAAAATGGTTTCGTTCACGCATGATTTGTATCGACTCAAATTCCGTAAATCCTTTGCGTTTACGCTTTTCAAAAAACGCTTTTCCGTAGGCAATACGTCGTTCTTGCTCTTCTTCGGATTTCGGATCTACAATTTCAAAATCCGTAAACTCCAACGCATACTCATTGATAATTGCTTCAATGCGTTTTCTGTTCCCTAACAATATTGGAAATGCAACTGCCTCTTCACTGGCAAATTGCGCTGCTTTTAATACTTTATAATTATCTGCCTCTGCGAAAACAACACGTTTTGGATTACTTTGCGCTTTTACCGTAATATTTCGTAATAACTTATTATCTAACCCTAAACGGTTTTTCAATTCCATTTCATATGCATCCCAATCTTTAATTGGATTTTGAGCTACGCCTGAGTCCATGGCTGCTTTAGCAACTGCTGGAGCAACATAATATATCAAACGCGTGTCTAATGGTTTTGGAATTATTTGCTCTCTTCCAAAAGAAATACTTTTGTCACCATAAGCTTCGATTACTTCTTCCGGAATTGTTTCTTTCGCTAAAGAAGCTATCGCTTTCACTGCAGCCAACTTCATCTCTTCGTTAATAGTAGTTGCACGAACATCTAATGCGCCACGGAAAATGAATGGAAATCCCAATACGTTATTCACTTGGTTAGGATGGTCCGAACGACCAGTAGCCATGATAATATCTTTACGCACTGAAACAGCATCTTTGTAGGAAATCTCTGGCTCCGGATTTGCTAAAGCAAACACAATTGGATCATTTGCCATAGAGGCAATCATTTCTTTCGAAACTAAATTACCTTTCGATAATCCAAGAAAAACATCTGCATTTACAAACATTTCTTCTAAGGATTTATCTCCAGTAGTATGTTGACCGAAGATTAACTTATTATCCTCTAAATCTTTTCTACCTGCGTGTAATAAACCTTTACTGTCATACATGAATATTTTTTTCACGTCAGCACCCAAAGAAATATATAATTTAGCACAAGACATTGCTGCAGCACCTGCACCAGAAATAACAATGACAACATCTCCGATTTTTTTATCTGCTAACTCTAACGCATTTAGAAGCGCTGCAGAAGATATAATCGCAGTACCATGCTGATCATCATGCATAATTGGAATGTTCAATTCCTCTTTTAAACGTCGCTCAATTTCAAATGCTTCTGGAGCTTTGATATCTTCTAAATTGATTCCACCAAAAGTTGGAGCAATTGCTTTTACTGTTTGGATAAATAATTCTGGGTCAGACGCATCTACCTCAATATCAAACACATCGATATCAGCAAAAATTTTAAATAAGACTCCCTTACCTTCCATCACTGGTTTAGAAGCCAAAGGACCAATATTTCCAAGGCCTAAGACAGCTGTACCATTGGATATTACTGCAACTAGATTTCCTTTTGCAGTATATTTATAAACGTCATCAGCATTTTCAGCAATTTTAATACATGGTTCTGCTACACCAGGTGAATACGCTAAAGATAAATCACGAGGAGAAGCATACGGCTTGGTAGGTATTACTTGCACTTTTCCTGGACGACCACTGGAGTGGTAATCTAATGCGTCTTGTTTGCGAATTTTTGCCATAATCTATTGGATATTTTTCAAAACAAAAATAACAAAAAACAAGCAGTAAGGAAGCAAAAAAAAGAAATAATAGAATTAGTAGAATTTATATATAAACTCTAACTATCAGTGTCTTACTACAAATCTAGTAGTTTGAACTAACACTTCGTTGGAATAAATATTAACTAAGTAAACATTATTCTTAAAATCAGACAAATCAATTTTCTTAAAACTATCTAATTCATCTGCAAAGATTTCAGTACCTAAAGCACTAAAAATTTTAATAGAACCTTTAGTTAATCCTCCTTTGATGGTAATATTTAGAAAATCAGAAGCAGGATTTGGATAAAAGGAAACTGAAATATCATCATTATCAACAAACTTAACATTAGATTGTGCAAACAATCCAACAGAAAGTAAAAGAAATAATGTTACAACGAAAAGTTTCATTTTCAAATTGATTTATTCAAATATATAAAATAAAGTTTGAAAAACAAAGAATTAATAAAAAATAAAATTCAAACAAAATATAAAACCAAAAACAATAAACAAGATCGTGGTAAAATACAAAATAAAAAAATCATTATTTTTCTTGCAAATTAAAAAATTAGCTCTACTTTTGATTAAATAATAATCGAATTTGTTTAAAATATAAGCATGAAACATTTAAAAGTAACCGACAAAGCACCTGCATTCGAAAGTAAAGATCAACATGGGAATGCATTTTCATCCGAAAGATTAATAGGAAAAAAGTTTGTTCTATATTTCTATCCGAAAGACTTAACACCTGGTTGCACAGCTCAAGCATGTAATTTGCGCGATAACTATTCGGAACTACAAGCTCAAGGAATAGAAATTATCGGTGTTAGTATGGATGATGAAAAATTACATACACGATTTATAACAAAATATGAGCTACCATTTACCTTATTAGCTGATACAGACCGTAAGGTAATAGAAGCATATGGCGTTTGGGGATACAAAAAGTTTATGGGAAAAGAATACGATGGAATTCATCGTACTAGTTTTGTAGTAGACGAAACAGGAACTATTATTGGAATCATCGATAAACCGAATACCAAAGACCATACTAGAGAAATTTTAGAAATTTATTCCAATCTAAAGTAGAACGTAAATTAATTACGTTTGTCATAATATACCTTTGTCAAAAGAAACGCTAAAAAGCGAACTAAACTGTAAAAACAAATTAAAAATAAAGATCATGGCAAAAGAAGCAAACAAAGAGGTGAACTTAGAAAAATTAAAAGCATTACAACTTACAATGGATAAGTTAGACAAAACTTATGGTAAGGGAAGTGTAATGAAATTAGGAGATTCACCAATCGAAGAAGTAGAAGTAATACCTTCTGGTTCAATTACATTAGACCTTGCGTTAGGTGTGAATGGTTTTCCAAAAGGTAGAATTGTAGAAATCTACGGACCTGAATCATCTGGTAAAACAACCTTAGCAATTCATGCAATTGCGGAATGTCAAAAAAATGGTGGAATTGCAGCATTTATTGATGCTGAGCACGCATTCGATCAATTTTACGCGAAAAGATTAGGTGTAGATATCGACAACTTATTGATCTCTCAACCGGATAATGGAGAGCAAGCTTTAGAAATCGCAGATAACTTGATACGTTCAGGTGCGATTGATTTAATCGTTGTCGATTCTGTTGCTGCATTAACACCAAAAGCAGAAATCGAAGGAGAAATGGGAGATTCACAAATGGGTCTACAAGCACGTTTGATGTCAAAGGCGCTAAGAAAATTGACAGGTTCAATTTCAAAAGCAAAATGTTCTTGCATCTTTATCAATCAATTACGTGATAAAATCGGTGTAATGTTTGGAAATCCTGAAACAACAACCGGTGGTAACGCATTAAAATTCTATGCATCTGTTCGTTTAGATATTCGTCGTGCAACACAATTAAAAGATGGTGAAGAAGTTATCGGTAATCGTGTGAAAGTGAAAGTTGTAAAAAACAAAGTAGCTCCACCATTCCGTAAAGCAGAATTCGACATCATGTATGGTGCAGGTATTTCTAAAGTTGGTGAAATCATCGACTTAGGAGTAGATTTAAATATCATCAAGAAAAGTGGATCTTGGTTCTCTTATGGAGAAACGAAATTAGGTCAAGGAAGAGATTCTGTAAAATCCATTCTATCCGATAATCCAGAACTAATGTTAGAATTAGAAGGATTAATCAAAGAGGCATTAAGAAAACCAGAGGCACAAGAATTAGTGTTAGGAGAATAGGTTTCAAAATTAGTAGAGCCACAATAAAACGAGAAGAGTCACAATGCGTTGTGGCTCTTCTCGTTTTTATCTTTTTTATCGCATCAATATTCGTGCTGTCTGTTCCGACTTTTGAATCAATACAATTTTCTTGTCTACAGTTACACGATCAATCGTTTGTTGATCATAATGACGAATAGTAACCAATTCAAACCCTTCTTCTACTGAAATAACGAAATCTTTTTCCAAATTTTCGAATAAGTCTTTGATAATATTTGGCTTATTATCGATTACAAAATCAAAACTAATCGCAGAATTTTGCATCAAATTGATTTGCACACCGGCTTGTGATAAAACTTCAAATAAATGACTTAAATTCTCTTCTGCAATAAAAGAAAAATCTTTTGGTATAATACTTACTTTGGTTTGATCCATTTTAAAAATAAAAGATGGAACCAAGTGATCAAATTCTATCGAAGCAGAAATTTGGGTTCCTTCCGCATATGGATCTACAAAGGACTTAACATATAACGGAATATTTTTATTTTGTAAAGGCTTAATCGTTTTTGGGTGGATAACTGTTGCACCATAATACGCCAACTCGATCGCTTCTTGAAAAGAAATTTGTTTCAACTTTATGGTTTCATCAAACCATTTAGGATCAGCATTAAGCATCCCTGGAACATCTTTCCAAATTGTAACACTTTTAGCTTCTAAACAATATGCAAAAATACCTGCTGTATAATCCGAGCCTTCTCTTCCAAGCGTTGTGGTTAGACCTTCAGTTGTTGAGCCTATAAAACCCTGTGTAATAATGGTATCCGAAGATTTTATTAACGGTTTGATAGCAGCAGTTATTAATTCTTGTGTTTTGCTCCAATCCACAGAACCATTACGATAGGTATTATCCGTACGAATACACAAACGAGCATCCAGCCAGATTGCTTTTTCAGTTTGCTCTAATAAATAACTTTCTACGATTTTTGTAGAAAGAATTTCACCCAACGAAACTATTTGATCATACACAAAATCAAAATTTTCCGAAATAGGTTGCGAAATTTTAGCAAATAAATTTTCGAATAAACTATCTATAAACGTATTTAATTTTTCGTGCTGATCAGGAAATAACTTTAGGCAAATATCCACATGGTATTTATATACTTGATCTACTAAATATCGAAAAGATTCGTGATTGTTTGCCCATAATGCATCCACAATTTCCTCCATTGCATTCGTTGTTTTTCCCATTGCAGAAACTACAACTACCTTCTTTTCCTTCGGAAATAAGGAAATAATTTTTGCAACATTTTTAACTGCATCCGCACTCTTGACGGAGGCCCCCCCAAATTTAAAAACTAACATAAAACAAAACCATTACAAATTAACAACCAATGAAATCAGAAAATATAAATTAACTATTTCTTCCATATAAAGTTACGATGTTGAACCAAAACAAAACGTATGGTCATAAAAAATGTATTACATGGAAAAGTAGAAGAAACATCAGTTAAGAAATTATAGCCAGTTTGCATATGAAGCTGTCCCAATTTATACCCAATAACTGGTGCAATACCAAATGCATTTTGAGAATAATCGGTTCGGAATATAGCATTTGCACCATATGTTAAATTTAATCTACCAGATTTATACCAATACCCTAAATCATAACCGAGTAAATTATTAGAGAAATTATAATTAAACCCAAAGTGATAAGAATGCGTAGTAGGGCTAAAAAGAGTAATGTTCTTATGTTGAAATTCGGCACCGAATTCTATACTAGAAAACCTACCCTGTTGCCAGCCAATATAAGGACCAAACTTATGTACATCTAATTCTACATCCGAAATATCAAAAAAACGTTTAAATTTAGATTCTTGTGCGCTTACAATAAATGCAAACAAAAGTAAACCAAGAAGAAGATACTTATTTTTCATACGTAAAAAAAAGATTTCGTAATTCAACAGAATCAGAAGTAACTATACCTAAACTATCTGCTATAAAATGTGCCCGTGCTTCATCTCGCGGAGTATAACTAGATGTATCAGAATGTATAGCATTTTTTAAAAATATTGTACTTTCCTTTAAAGATGGAAATGTGGTAGTAGAGACATTCAAAATTGGTGTATATAAGATAGAATCTTGTTTTACCTTTACAGGGAAAAAAGTAAGTTTTTCATCGTAAGATTCCACGATAACTAATATCGTACTCAACATATAAACATACTTAAGCAAAGAAAAAAATACTCCTGCAAATTTATTGACTGGTGTGAGTGCTGTTATCTTAATTAATTTTTCAATCGTTTTACCTAAGAAAAACACCATCGCACCCACTGCTAAAAATGTGATTGTAAATGCAATAATTGGTAAATACTTCGAATTTAAACCTACATATTCACGCAACAAACGGGCAGTAAAATCGGAAAAATGAATACCAACATATATACCTACAAATAGCGCTAAAAGCGTAAATACCTCAATGATTAAACCATGCTTAAAACCTTTCCATGCCCCATAAATCAATGGAATAAGCAATAATATATCAATTGAATTCATTCTACAAAATTTATATAAAAGTAAATGATTATGGTAAAACAAGATGTAACAAGTTAAAAACTTCTACACCAAAACATGTTAAACAAAAAGAGGCTGTTTCATTGGAAACAGCCTCTTACAACTAATAAAAGTAATAATTAGTGTTTTGCTAAGTAATCCGCTACACCATCAAAAGAAGCTTTCATTCCTTCGTCTCCTTTTGTCCAGTTTGCAGGACAAACTTCTCCATTTTCTTCGAAGAATTGCAAAGCATCTACCATACGAAGTGCTTCATCCACATTTCTTCCTAAAGGGAAATTATTAACTAATTGATGCATAACAACACCATTTTTGTCAATTAAAAACAATCCACGGTAAGCGATCATTGGTCCTGTAGCATATAAATTACCATCTACATCATAATCGTATTCACCAGCCAAAACACCGTAAGCTTCAGAAATAGTTTTAGATGTATCTGCAATAATTGGGTAAGTTACCCCTTCGATTCCACCTTTATTTTTAGGAACTTGTAACCATCCCCAGTGTGACTCTTCTGTGTCTGTAGAACAAGCTACCACTTTTGCACCTCTTGCTTCGAACTCTGCTAATTTTGCTTGAAAAGCATGTAATTCAGAAGGACAAACAAATGTAAAATCTTTCGGATAGAAAAATAAAACAACTGGGTTTTTTCCTACGTATTGGTCTAATGAAAAACCAGAAACCACTTCACCACCATTAATAACTGCTCCAGCAGAAAAATGAGGCGCTTTTTTACCTACTAATACACTCATGTTAATTTATTTTTAGATTTAATTTAGCTTATTATGCATACAAATTTACAAATTGATTCGTGGATAGACTAAAAACATTCGAATAAATTTTAACCCCAAGATTACTAAATAATTCGCGCTAATTTTTATTGTTTTCAGAACATTTTCCTTTATTTTTGCGACTTACATTAGTTAAAAAAGATGAAGAAAATTTTAGTTATCGGTGCGGGAGGACAAATTGGTACAGAATTAGTACTAGAGCTACGCAAAAGACATGGTGTAAATCATGTAATTGCTGCGGATGTAAAAGAAGAATGCACAGATGCACTAAAAGATGGTCCATATGTAAAAATGGATGTATTAGATAAAGAAATGGTACAATCCTATATCCGAACTGAAAGACCAGATGACGTTTATTTATTAGCAGCTTTACTTTCTGCAACTGCTGAAAAACATCCTGAATTTGCTTGGAAACTAAACATGGAAGGTTTGTTTACAATTTTAGACTTAGCAAAAGAAGGTGCAATTAAAAAAATATTTTGGCCAAGTTCTATTGCTGTATTTGGACCTACAACTCCACGAGTAGACACTCCACAATATACCGTGATGGAACCAACTACTGTATATGGAATTTCCAAATTAGCAGGAGAACGTTGGTGTGAATACTATTACAATAAATTTGATGTAGATGTTCGTTCCATTCGTTACCCGGGTTTAATATCCTACACGAGTTTACCTGGTGGAGGTACAACAGATTATGCTGTTGATATTTTCTACCACGCTAAAAAAACTGGCGAATACACTTCATTTTTAAATGAAGACAGCGCACTTCCAATGATGTATATGGAAGATGCTATTCGTGCAACTATTGAATTAATGGATGCACCGAAAGAAAACGTAAAAATCCGATCTAGTTATAATTTAGCCGGAATTTCTTTTACCCCAGAACAATTAGCGCTTGGTATTCAGGAAATTATACCTACATTTAAAATGATGTATAATCCAGATTTTCGTCAAGATATCGCAAATAGTTGGCCAGATTCCATTGACGACTCTGCTGCTAAACAAGATTGGGGCTGGAAAGAGAAGTACGATTTAAAAGCGATGGTAGAAACGATGCTTAAAAATGTTGACCCTTCCAAGTTAAATTGATATATTTGCCAATTAAACTTTTCTCTAAATAAGATAAATGATTCGATCAAAAGTGAATAAAACGTTTTTTCTAAAACTATGCATTATATGTATGGTAACTATTAGCGGATTCACTTTTGCTCAAAAAATCAATAAAAAAGACGAACAAGGAAAGAAACAAGGACACTGGATTTATTTTGGTAAAGACAGACCAGGAACAGGTTTTCCAGAAGAAGGAAAGGTAGAAGAAGGAGATTATAAAGACGACCGAAAAGAAGGTGTTTGGATTAAATATCATTCAGATGGTAAAACCCCTAAACTTAAAGGTGAATATGAAAATAACCGACCAAAAGGTAATTATACAAAGTACCACGAAAATGGATTGGTTAAAGAAGATGGTAGGTTTGAACGGGATGTATACCTAGATACTTTAAAACGTTTTCATGAAAATGGTCAACTAGAATATATTGCAAAATATAATACTTCTGGAAAAGAAGAAGGAAAGGTTACCTACTACTATGCAAATGGACAAGAAGAATTTGTATATACTTCTAACAATGGAAAACCAAGTGGTAAAGCAACACGTTACTATCCAAACGGAGATATAAAAGAAATAATCACGTTTAATGCAGATGGTGGTGTGGACGAAGGTGGCGTTGTGAAAAAAGAACCTGTTAGACCTATGATCAATGTGGAAGATCCTGGAGCATCTAAAGTAATATCTAAACCTGTTGTTTCTCCAATTGTACAAGATAACGGTGGTAAATTTAATCCGAACGGATATAATAAAGTATACAATAAAAATCGCGACATCTACCAAGATGGTATTTTCAAAGATGGTAGACTATTTGACGGAAAACTTTACGTTTATGATTCAGATGGAATTTTATTAAAAGTGCAAATCTACAAAGAAGGTAGGTATCACTCAGATGGGGTATTAAACTAACTAAAAAAGCCAGCTTTATTCAAGCTGGCTTTTTTGTTGCTATTGGTTAATTAATCAACACACGCTAAAGCCTGGTTGATATCCGTAATCAAATCGTTGTAATTTTCGACACCTACCGACAAACGGATTAACTTCTCCGTGATATGCATGATGCGTTTATCCTCCATTGGAACGTCTGCATGTGTCATTGTTTGCGGATGTTCTGCGAGACTTTCTGTTCCTCCTAAACTTACCGCTAATTTGATCAATTTTAAAGAATCTAAAAACTGAAATGCTTCTTTCTCCCCGCCAACAATATCAAAAGAAATCATTGCTCCGTTGGAAGTAAATTGTCTCGCTAAAAGTTCTTTGTCTTTCTCGCTTTCCAAAAAGCCTAAATAATACACCTTTTCTACCTTTGGATGTGCCAATAAAAAGTCTGCTACTTCTTTAGCATTTCTAGCTTGTTCGTCCATACGAACTTTCAATGTTTCTAAACTGCGCATGAGTAACCAGCCAGTCCATGGTCCAGCCATATTTCCTAAAAATGTACGTAAACCTTTCACTCTTCCCATTAGTTCTTTGGAACCCAAACATGCACCAGCAATAACATCAGAATGTCCGCCAATATATTTCGTAGCAGAATATAAAACCAAATCAGCACCATGCTTTAATGGGTGTTGCCAAATTGGTCCCATGTATGTATTATCTACCGATAGCACAATCGATTTTTCTGGTGTAGTAAAATAGTTCTTTACTTCTGCACATAATTCAATATCTATCAATGCATTCGTTGGATTTGCAGGGGTTTCAATGTGAATCATTGTTAGTCTATCCGCTCTACCAGATTGTTTTACACGTTCGATAATTTCTTCTTTTGTATCCGTAGCATAAAAACCAATAGATTCAATATTTAGCTTTTTCAAAAAATGATTGATAAAATGGTCTGTACCTCCATAGACTGGACGAGAATACAACAGTAAATCACCAGGTGCCATAAACTCCATCAATGCCGTAGAAATAGCTGACATACCACTTTCAAAAACTGCACAATCTTCTGCGCCATCCCATAAACACAAACGATTTTCTAATATTTCTAAATCTGGGTTGTTTAATCTACTATATATCAATCCTAACTCTTCCCCTTTGTCTTTTTCACGTAAACCATATGCTAGTTCAAAAAAGCGCTTCCCTTCCATCGCTGAATTGAAAACGAATGTGGACGTTTGAAAAATAGGGCATTTTATCGCGCCTTCGGATAAAGAAGGTTTATACCCATAACTCATCATCAAACTTTCTGGTTGCATTGATTTGTAATCCATAATTTTTCTTTAATTTTAATTAAAAGTATAAGAATTGACTTATTTATGTATAATAAAAAGAAAAATATTCTATCCTAATCAAAAATTCGTGTTTTATATACTTTTTACACCTTTAATAGATTGAGAAAATAGTAAACTATCCTACCATGTTACAACTAGATACTATCGATATAAAAATTGTTGCTATTTTGAAAGAAAATTCAAAGTTGAGTTACAAAGAAATTGCTGATAAAATTGGTTTAAGCACTACACCAACCTATGAACGTATTAAGCGTTTGGAAAAAAACAAGGTAATACTCCAATATACCATCTTGGAAAATAAAACCTTATTACATAAAGGGATGAAAATTTATTGTCATGTTTCTTTGAAATCTCACCATTCAGACTCAATAGAACTATTTGAAAATCAAATTATTAAATTAGAAGAAGTAGTGCAATGTCAACATATCGCTGGAGATATGGACTACCTACTATTTGTAGAGGTGAAAGACATAGATGCTTATCAAGTGTTCTTAAGAACTAAACTGGCATCTATTCCTAATATTGCGAATGTGCAATCGTCCTTTGTGATGAAAAGTTTAAAAAATTAACACGTACATTTTCTTTGACTATAAACTTTTATATATTTGATTACAAACTCATATGCATATGAAAAAAGAAAATTACATACCATTCAGTAAAGAAATATTGTTGGAAAAACAATTGGAACAATACTACACAAATGAATCCGATGCAACCAATTTCAAACGCTTATTTCACATCCTGGAACACTATTTTCATTACGAAGGTTTTGAGTTAAACCAACAACTCAAACTCAATTACGCACATTTCGATCCAGATCGTTTAGCAGAAGAACGATCATTATACGTTAATAAAAGCAACTTAAATACTTTCCACGCCATATTCAAAAAAGTACTTGAACGAGGAAATTTTGAAAAAATCGACGAGGAAGTATTACAAAATGCAATTAATGCATCAGATTTAGTTGGTCTTAATTTACACATAGACTTTGGGGATTACGACGAATATTATTTATATGCGCGTGGATTAACAAAAACCAAAGAGCAGGTAAAACGTTTTTTCTTTTGGAAAAAAGAAGTAGAAATTGAATATTACGATCGTGTTGTAATTTATCTACATTATAAAGACTCGAACTATTTTAAAGCGAAAAAAATAGACCCCGAAAAACTACATTTCGATCCAAATAGCATTGTACTTAAAATTTTTAAACGGGTTCCAAAAAACGATTTAGAAACCATATTTCCGAATGCGGAACCGAAAATGTCTTTAAAAGATAAATTGTTACTTTGGATACCTGCTATCGGGGGTGGAGTACCTATTCTTTCAACGAAAGTAGTTCCAGCACTACTAAAAATTGGAGAAGCTTATAAAGCTGGACATTTAAATCATATTCAGGGAATTAAAACCTCTTTAATCCAGAGTGGTGTTGCATTAAGTGTATTAGGATTATACCTGTTTAGACAATACAAAGGGTATGTCAACAAGAAAAATAATTTCAAAAAAATGTTAACCGATTCTCTCTATTTCAAAAACCTCGGAAATAATGGTGGTGTTTTTCATTCCTTAATAGATGCTTCGGAAGAAGAAGAAATGAAGGAAAGTATGTTGGCTTATTCGTTCTTATTACAAAACAATCATCCAACAAGTTCAGAAAAGCTCGATCAACAAATTGAAAAGTGGTTTGAAAAAGAATTTAATTGTAGGCTAGATTTTGATGTACAAGATGCTTTAACAAAACTAAAACACATTGGTCTAGCACAAGAAGTGAATGATGCATGGTCGGTATTACCAATGGAAAAAGCTTTACAACGCGTAGATGAAATTTGGGATGGAATTTTTGAGTATAACTCCAAATAAAAATGCTACTGAAAATTAAATTAGATATTCTACATTATCCTTTAAAATAACCGTGTACCAGTATTTAACCTGCGCTTAGAGTATTATTATTACATCTCGCTTAATAACATAAGCGATTCTTTAGATGCAATCTGTTCCGCTTCTTTTTTCGAGCTTGCGGAACCAAATCCATATTTAACATCATTGATAAAAACCTCAATTTCATATAGATGTTGGTTGGAATTTTGAGAATCTTGACGTATTCTAAAGTCTAATTCCCAACGATTACGTTGCGTTAAAATCAGTAGTTTAGATTTAAAATCAATTTCTTCTGCAAGCAATTTTTTTACATCCACATATTTTCCGAAAATATACTGTGTGATACTTGTTTTAACAGCATCAAATCCACCATCTAAATACATTGCTCCAAATAATGCTTCCAAACAATTTCCTTCAATGGTTGCAATATTCATAGATCTACCTTCTTGGTACTGAATTACCGAACGTACTTTTAGTTTTTCAGCAATTTCTGATAAGATTTTACGACTTACTATTTTAGATTTTAACTGCGTAAGATAGCCTTCGTCTTCTTTGGGAAATTTGATGTACAGCCATTCTGCAATAACCGAACCTAAGATAGAATCTCCTAAAAATTCCAAACGTTCATTCGATTCCAAATACTGACCTTTATGTAAAACAGATTTATGGGTAACAGCAATTTTGAAATACACAATATCTTTTGGTCGATAACCAAATTGATCAATCATGAAACGTGTTAAACGTAACTCGTCTTCCGAACGTTTTTGAGAACTTTTAAAAAGTTTACGAAACAAAGATTTAACCTTTGAATTTTTTTACAATCACAGAAGTGTTGTGTCCACCAAATCCAAATGTGTTGGATAATGCAACATTCACTGTTCTTTTTTGTGCTGTATGAAATGTAAAGTTTAATTTGTTATCTAATTCAGGATCGTCTGTAAAGTGATTGATTGTAGGTGGAACAATATCATTTTTAACCGCTAAAATACAAGCAATAGCTTCAATAGCCCCAGCAGCACCCAATAAGTGACCAGTCATTGATTTGGTAGAGCTGATATTTAAGTTATAAGCATGATCTCCAAAGACATGTGTAATCGCTTTTGTTTCAGCGATATCTCCTAATGGAGTAGAAGTTCCATGTACATTGATGTAATCTACTTCTTCTGGTTGCATTTCAGCATCTTCTAATGCAGAGATCATTACATTACGTGCGCCAATTCCTTCTGGGTGTGGTGCAGTCATGTGGTAAGCATCTGCAGAAAGTCCACCTCCTGCTATTTCTGCATAAATTTTAGCACCTCTTTTTACAGCGTGCTCATACTCTTCTAAAATGATAGCTCCAGCACCTTCGCCTAATACAAACCCATCACGTTCTGCATCAAACGGACGAGAAGCAGTTTCAGGAGAATCGTTACGTGTAGACAATGCTTTTAAGCCGTTGAATCCACCCATTCCCATTTGGTTAACACCAGCTTCAGATCCACCAGTAACAATTGCGTGTGCTTTACCTAAACGAATTAAATTGAATGCATCAATAATTGCATTACTCGCAGAAGCACAAGCGGAAACAGTTACATAGTTTGGTCCACGGAAACCATATTTAATAGAAATTAATCCAGCAGCAATGTCCGAGATCATTTTAGGAATAAAGAAAGGATTGAATTTAGGTGTACCATCACCACCAAAGAAATTTTCTGCTTCATCTTGAAACGTTTTTAATCCTCCGATTCCAGAACCCCAAACAACCCCAATTTTATCCAAATTTGGACTTGCATCCATTAAGCCCGAGTCTGCTACAGCTTCAGAAGCTGAAACCATAGCATACTGAGCAAATTGGTCCATTTTACGTGCTTCTTTGCGGTCGATAAAATCTTCCACATTGAAGTTTTTCACTTCGCACGCAAATTGTGTTTTAAACAAAGACGCATCGAACTGCTGAATAATTGCTGCCCCACTTTTACCTGCCAATAAAGCATCCCAATATTCCGTAACTGTGTTACCAATTGGGGTAAGAGCACCTAAACCTGTTACAACAACTCTCTTTAATTCCATACAGAATGTCTTTTGTTTGTTAATACGTTTTTATTAGTTTACGTTTTTCTCGATGTAAGAAACAGCGTCACCTACAGTTTGAATAGTTTCAGCTTGATCATCTGGAATAGCGATGTTAAATTCTTTTTCAAATTCCATAATCAATTCTACTGTATCTAGTGAATCAGCACCTAGATCGTTTGTGAAGCTTGCTTCGTTTGTTACTTCGCTTTCTTCAACACCCAATTTATCTACGATAATGGATATTACTTTTGATTTGATTTCAGACATCTTTTTTAATTTAATGATTAATTCAGCTTGCAAAGAAAGAATATATGGATTAAAAAACAAAATTATTACGAATTTAATTCACTAAAAGAAAAATTGATTTATTGTAAAAAACTGTTAATTAGTTGTTTAATCAACTCTATTTTTTAAATTTTAGAAAAAGAAATATATTTTTCGTTGTTTCAAAATTACGCTAGAAAAAAGGGCATTTTGAAAGAAAATAAGTTGTCAAACAATACATATTTTATGTCAAATTTTACAAAAAAATAGGTTTATAGCGCTTTTCCGCATCAAATAGAAATTAACTTTGTTAAATGAAACCTATTAAAATTGCAATTTTTGCTTCTGGTGAAGGATCAAATGCTGAAACTATAATTCGATATTTTGCAAGTAAACCTGACTTTGAAGTAGTTTTTTTACTTTCAAACAAAGAAACTGCTCCAATCGTTCGTAAAGCAAAATCCTTAGGGATTTCTGTCGTTATTTGTTCAAATAAAGATGTGGAAGATATAAGTTTCCTCGTTGATTTGTGTAAAACTAAAGAAATAGATTATATCATTTTAGCTGGTTTTTTACGAAAAATACCCAATACACTAATTGCTGCGTACCCCGAAAAAATTATTAATATTCATCCATCCTTGCTACCTAAATATGGTGGGGAAGGTATGTATGGTAAGTTTGTACATGAAGCTGTTTTGGCAGCAAAAGAAAAAGAATCTGGTATATCAATTCATTATGTTTCGGAAGAATTTGATTCAGGCAGAATAATAGCGCAATATAGAATTGCACTTGGTGATAACGAAACTGTAGAAACAATTCAAGAAAAAGTGCGTCAATTAGAACATCAACATTTTGCACCTACAATTGCACGTGAAATTTTGAATATGTAGGGATACAGCATTTTATATCTCTACATATCCAAGGTTTAATCCATAGGTTTCAATCCTTCTAACAACAATGTTAATTCGATAAAATCATCTACAGAAAGTTGTTCAGGACGAGTTTCCAAAAAACGGTGGTCTACTACATTTCCTAATAAAAATGGTTTGACCGAATTTCGAATCATTTTTCTACGTTGGTTGAAACATGCTTTTACTACTTGGATGAAAAACTTTTCGTCACAAGGTAACTTATCCCGATTATTTCTCGTCAATCGTATAACGCCTGATTTTACTTTTGGTGGTGGATTAAATACGTGTTCATCTACCGTAAAACAATAGGTTATATCGTAAAAAGCTTGTAATAAGACACTTATAATACCATAGGTTTTTGTTCCTGGTTTTACGGCTATTCTTTCAGCTACTTCTTTTTGAAACATTCCCATAATTTCAGGAATTTGATTTCGATATTCTAAGCAACGAAATAAAATTTGGGAAGATATGTTATATGGGAAGTTTCCTACGACCGCAAAAGGTTCATCGCCAAAAAATGCGGCAAGATTTGCTTTCAAAAAATCTGCTTCAAAAATTTTATCTTTTAATTGCGGGAAATGTTCATGTAAATAAGCGATTGAATCTCTGTCGACATCCATTGCCCATAAATCATTTTTTTCCTCTTCGAGTAGGAAGACTGTTAAGGCACCCATTCCAGGTCCTATTTCTAAAACTTTTCGACAATCTTTGAAACCTCCAAATTGTTGGGCGATACGTTTACTTACATTTTTGTCCACCAAAAAGTGCTGACCTAAATGTTTTTTTGCTTTAACTGACATTAAACGGTAAAGTGTTCTACAACGGTTAATATCGTTCTAAATGCTGCAAACTTACCTTGGTATTTTTCGGTATGGTCTTTTTGTAGTCGTGGTGCATGATCCCGTTGGTATTCGTCGTATTTGTCTTGGGAAGGACTTGTATAAAGAATAGAGTAAGTTACTCCACCTTCTTCTTCGCCGTGTATACGAGAAATTTTACTTTCTAAAAAACATCCACTTTGCAATACCTCTGGTATATGCGTAGCGCGCATCCAAGCCAACCATTCTTGTTCAATCTGTGGGTCGATGCTCACAGTAACATTATATAATATCATACCAACAAAATTAAACAATCTAATACGTCCCTCGGAAAGATTTCGAAAAATATTTTTAGTTTTATTAAACTTTTAAAAGTTCTTATAGTCATAGAACTATAAACATTTACTCTTGAATATGAAAAACATTCTAATTTTTACTTCGTTATATTTTTCGTTTTTTACATTTTCCCAAAATAATATAGGAGAAAAAAAACTGAAACTAGAAATTCGTGCAAATAATTCTGATAATGAAATGCATCGTAAGACTAATGATCATAACTCGGAACGTATTGATTTAAAAAGAGAAGAAAAGAAAGATCCTACACAAATATCCGTGTTTAATCGTCACGATAGACCTCATTTAGACAAAAAAGAATTAAATAAATCTACTAGAGGTGAAATGAAAAGAGAACATTCTACAGACAAAAGACATGAGCAGCGGCAGGAAAAATTTCAGCAACGGCAGGAAAGAAGAGAAAATAGAGGTAAATAATTGAAAATCAAAAAACATGTATGAAGATTCGATGGAATAGTTTTGGATTATTAATACTAGCTAGTATATGCATGGCTAGTTATCGAAGTTTAGCGCAGGACACGACAACCTCCGTTACCAATGGTTTGCAACTTGCTAAAGAAAAAAAGTATGAGGCTGCAATTGCAGTATTTGATCAATGTATAAAAAATGCACCAAAAAATCCGAATTTCTATTTTTACCAAGGTAATGCCTATTTGGATTTATTGCTATTTGAAAAAGCATTAGCGAAATTCTCATCATGTATTTCGATCGACCCTTCTTACTCAGATGCCTATTATAACCGAGCAAGTTGCTATTTTCAAATTAAAAATTATACCTCTGCATACCAAGATTACACCAAAGTTATAGAGCTACAACCGAATAATACGCATACTTATTATTTACGAGGAAATTGTTCGTATAAATTGGGGAAATTTGACGTTTCACTAATAGATTATGAAATTGCTTTAAA